>JANRJQ010000004.1:0-300000 GCA_033763895.1 Chloroherpetonaceae bacterium
AGAGAGGGGGGTACCCTCTCTTTGATTTTATGATCGTAAGTGCCTTATGTATGATTAGTTGATTCGTTCTGTAATGGTTTTCGCCTGAACAAATAAAAGCAAATAATCTTTTCCTCCGGTTTTTGAATCGGTGCCGCTCATATTAAATCCTCCAAAGGGATGAACACCTACCAATGCGCCAGTAATTTTTCGATTCAAGTACAAATTTCCCACCATCATTTCTTCTCGGACACGCTCAAGCTTTTTCTTATTTTTTGTAAATACGCCTCCAGTCAGTCCATACTCGGAACTATTGGCAACTTCAAGACCTTCATTTAAATCTTTCACTTTCACAATTGAAAGCACTGGACCAAAAATTTCTTCGCGTGCGATTCTGGCATCCTTCGGCACATCCGCAAACACCGTAGGTTCAATAAAAAAACCATTTTCATTACGATACTGACCTCCCGTCAATAACCGAGCCTCTTGCTTTCCAATCTCGATGTATTCTGAGACTTTCTTAAAAGCCTTTTCGCTTGAAACAGAAGTCATCACAGCATTTTGCTCGGCATCACCAATTTTAATGGTTTCAACTTTTGGAACGAGTTTTTCAAGAAACTTGTCATACACCTTTTCATCAACCAAAACACGAGAGCACGCTGAGCATTTTTGACCAGAAAAGCCAAAGGCCGATTGTACCACTCCTTGCGCGGCCGCGTCGAGATCGGCTTCGCGGTCAACAATGATGGCGTCTTTTCCACCTAACTCAGCGACAAGCCGCTTCATCCACCGCTGACCGGGCTGTGTTTTTGCTGCAACTTCGTTGATTCGCAATCCTACATTTTTTGATCCGGTAAAAGATATAAACCGAGTAAGAGGGCTTGAAACCAACGCTTCACCCACCTCCGCACCGCCATAGACCAAATTCAAAACACCCTTTGGCAATTTCACTTCTTCCATCAACGCCATAAACATTGAGGCAATGAATGGTGCATCCGGTGAAGGTTTTAAGACCATTGTATTCCCCATAACAATCGGTGCAAGGGTCATCCCGCCAAGAATCGCTAAGGGAAAATTCCACGGCGGAAGTGAGACACCTACACCTAATGGAATGTAAATCATTTGATTTTCTTCTTTGCCCAACCATTTCGGCGATTTAACGACTGCCTGCGGGCCTTGATACTTAAATGCATCGCGCGCATAAAATTCAAGAAAATCAATTGCTTCAGCTGTTTCCATATCAGCTTCGCCCCAATTCTTGCCTATCTCAAGGCCTAAAGCAGCGGAAAACTCGTGCTTGCGCTTTCGCATTAAGGCTGCCGCCTTAAAGAGATATTGCGCTCTTTTTTCGACCGGGACTTTTTGCCAGCTTTGAAATGCTTCTGTTGCAGCCATCAATGCCTTTTCTGCTTCAGATTCTGTATGATTAGGGAAAGTACCTAACACCTCTTTTTTATTACAAGGGTTAATTGATTGAAAATCGGTGTTTGCGCTGATTTTTTCTCCTGCAATTCTTCCAAAATGCGTCCTTCCAAATTGAGCGCGTACTTTTTCGAAAGCCTTTTTCATAGCTGCGGCTTCCTTTGGATTTGAAAAATTCGTTGGCGCTTCATTGACAAAAGGCGAAAGCTTTACCTTTGTTGACTTCGATGGCATATTAATTTGATTTTTTAATTGTGTGAAATTGACTGACGCACGGCAAATTATACTTCCATTTTAAATTTGTGCGAATAATTCACTTGACTTCAGTGGGGCAAAATTTTTCGTTACTTTTGGCGCTTCAAATCTTTGCCACACAGTTCGTTTGAATTATGTCTGAAAAGCGTTACATCGCCATCGCTGGAAATATGGGTGTAGGAAAATCAACATTGACCGGTTTGCTTTCCGAGCGATTTGGATGGAAAGCGGTTTTTGAAAATGCTGATAAGAATCCTTACCTCCCTGATTTTTTTTCCGATATGAAACGATGGTCTTTTAATCATCAAACTTTTTTTCTTATTGAGCGATTTCGCCAACATAAACACATTTTAACCGAATCCGATTCATGCATACAAGACCGTACGATTTATGAGGATGCTGAAATTTTTGCGCGTAACCTCTTTGATATGGGCATTTTGAGTGAACGGGATTACGAGACCTATCGTACGCTTTATCAACAGTTTGTGAGCCTTTTGACTCCACCCGATTTGGTAATCTATCTTAGGGCTTCAATCCCTAAAATCGTTGCTCATGTTCAAAAGCGCGGCCGTGATTATGAATCAAAAGTTCAACTCGATTACTTACAACGCCTAAACGACTATTACGATCAATGGTACAATAACTACAATCACGGTCGCAAATTAGTTATAGAAACTGAATCACTTGACTTTGTTGAAAATCCTTCCGATTACAACTTGGTGGTTCAACGGATTGAAAACGAACTCTTTGGACTCTTTTCAAATGAACATTCAAATTAAAAACGAATGAAAATTAAGCATCAACGATTACCGATTATCATCTTCATATTCGCTTTTCTGCTTATGAGCTTCTCCTTTTTGCCAGTCGTATGGGGGTTTTGGGCTCACAAACAAATTCATCGACTGGCCATAAATCGATTAGAAAATGTGATGCCCGCTTCAGCTTTTAATTTTTTCAGGAAGCATGAAAAATTTTTGATTGAACACGCCGTCGACCCCGACGATCGCCGCCGAATTGATCCGACGGAAGGCCCGCAGCATTATATCGATCTTGATCGCTTTGGGAAGTTTCCTTTTCCTGATTTACCGGTTCGGTGGGAAGATGCAAAACAAAAGTATGGAGAGGATTCATTAAGAGCGAACGGGCTTGTACCGTGGAGGATTTCAAATTTTACTGATAGCCTAACGCTTGCTTTTCAAAAAAAGGATCTCGAGCGAATCTTATTTTTTGCTGCGAATGTAGGTCATTATGTCGCTGATTGCAATGTTCCCCTTCATGCAACCGAGAATTATGACGGGCAACTAACGGGGCAAAACGGGATTCACGGTCGTTGGGAATCCGAATACCCGGAGCGATTTATGCGGCATTATGAAGCTCGCCCCTTACCTGATAGCCTTCTTCAATACACATCCTTCAAGGAAATTGAAAATATCACTGAAGAAAGTATGAAATGGGCTCGTGAAAGTTTTCTTCTTTGCTCACCGGTTCTTAAAGGTGATCTTGCGGCACAAAAGGGGCTTTCCGGCGATTCCCTAAAAAAAATTGTCACCGGCCGCGAAGGTCGAAAGCGAGAAATATACTCGCCCTTCTATTACGAGCATTTCAAGGGAGAAATGAATGGAATGGTTGAGTCTCGATTTGAAATCAGTGCGGAGCGTGTTGCGATGATTTGGTTTACCGCGTGGGTTCGCGCGGGGAAGCCCGATTTAAGCAATTTATAACTTGCTTAATCATTACTAAATTCCTTAATCCAATTCGTTTAGAATATCATCCAAAGAAAGTTTTCTGGAGCTCGGCTTTGGCGGCTCCTCATTTTTTTCAGGTTTTGGTGAAAATTGCTCCAATCGAACTTTCTCTTGGTTTATGATTGACGCAGTTGTCGCCCCAAATTCACCACTCTCGCTTGCGCCTTTTTTCTGTTCCGTTTGAGAAACAGGAATCGGTGTTTGAGTAGAAAAGAATGACGTCTCTTTCTTTTGTGAACTCGTTTCATACAATTGGTTTTCTACATTTGAAGTTGCGGGCAAGTTCTCTAAGTGTGAGGCAGTTGTAACTGGACCGTTTCCTTGCTCACTTTTTTCTCTAGGTTTAACTTTATGGGGAGAAGTCGCAAAAAGCTCTTCGTTATTTGAAAATGTTTGAAGCACTTCGAGTTCGCTTTGCAGAAAAATCTTCAACTTTGTTAGCGTTTCAAATTTCTTTTGGATCAGCTTTTCATTTTCAAGCGATAGTTTGAATACCTTTTGCTTAGCATCATCTTCTAATTCTTTTGATTTAAGGCTCGCCTCTTTAAGGATGTTTTCAGCTTCTTTTCTTGCGTTTTCGATAGTGGCTGCTGATGATTGCTGCGCTTGAAGCAAGGCTTGTTGAAGCATTTGTTCCACTTCACGATACCTTCTTATTTCGGCATCCTGTTGCGCATTTTTCTTTTTTTCATCCTCCAATTCGATTAACAGCGATTCCCATTGCTTTGATAGGGTATCCAAAAAAGAGGAAACTTCAAGTGGGTCTATACCACCCATCATTGCCTTTCGAAATTCGTGCTTTTTGATTTCAATCGGTGTTAATCTTATCGCCATTTTGAAATTTGTTTAAATCATAGAACAAAAGTGATATTCAATCTGAGAAGCATCGTTAATTCAATCGCCGGTAGAAGCTAAGATATTGAGACGAACGAGAGCAACTTGTTACAAATTTATATCTCACAATTCACATCGAATCTTAAGATACTGCTTTTGAGAACCTTTCTTCAAGTCTCATTGAATTGAGCATTATAAGGTCTTGTAAATATTACTAAACTCTCTCGCCAAATATCGCTGTTCCTAACCTAACCTCAGTTGAACCAAATTGAATTGCATCTTCAAAATCATTGCTCATTCCCATCGAAAGACGAGCAAATTTGTGAGGTTCATTGAAAAGCGCTTTACCTCGTAGAAGAAGGTCGTGCATCATTTTAAAGTTACTGCGTGCCGATTCAATTTCCGGCGAAGCGATTGTCATAAGTCCTTCAATTTCTAAACCGTCATATTGCTTAAGGCTTTTCAGTAAACCGAGAAGATCTTCGGGTAAAACGCCACTCTTCGTCGTTTCTCGTGAACTGTTTACTTCAATCAATATTTTCATCGGTTTGTGGTTTCTCAGCGCGTACTTATTGATTTCTTTTGCAAGTGACTCGCGGTCAACCGTATGAATCGTATGAAGCTTTGAATAAATCGGTGTTTCAAAAAGCGCTTTCACTTTGTTGGACTGCAAGTGTCCGATAAAATGCCAACAAAGGTTTAATGACGCTATGTTTGGGTCTTGAGATTTTTTTTGAAGTTCTTGAACATAGTTTTCACCAAAATGAAATTGACCTGATGTAAACGCCTCGCTGATTTCAGCGGCGGATTTGGTTTTAGAAACCGCAATAAGTTGCACCTCTTCTTGATGCCTTCCGAAGCGAAACTCTGCGTCACGAATTCGATTTTTTATGGAACTCAAATTGTCTTTAATCATTGATTTACAACAGAGTAAATTGATTATTTATATAAGAACTCGTTTAATTCTCGAAATCTGCTTTTTGCCTTGTTTTTATGCGCCGTGAAATAACACTCCTAAAAGATTCACTCTCAGAACTGACGCGCGAAGCGGTGCTGCTTTTGGGAGGAAGCATTAATTATACACTTGAAAACTTCAGTGAAAAAGAACTCCGCGATTTTTACAAGCATATATTCACAGAATTAATTGCTGATTTAGAAGAAGAAACGAATCAATATCTAAAAAAGTGCCTCATCAAGAATCGTGATTTCTTGGAGGACTTACGAATCGATGAGCGAATTAAGTTGCTGCTTGTAGCGAAAAAAACACTTCTTCAAAAACTTTCCAGTGCACCTTTTTTTGCAGGGGCATCCGCTACACGCATTACCACGATGCTTGAGGAGAGCCTTGTAGAAATTGCGTATGATTATGAGATTGAAATCATGAAATCTGAAACTGCAGATATGCTTGTGGCAGATGAAATTGCCGACGAGTTGTATAAAACTAGAAAAAAGCTCGAGCAACAGAAGCGATTCATCACCTCTTTACTTGAAAACTCCCCTGATGCCATTGCTCTGTTGGACTCAAAACGAAGGGTGCGATTGTGGAATGCTTCTGCCGCTGAGCTCATTGGCTACAAACCCGTGATGCTTCTTGGGAAATCACTTGAAAAGCTAACGGTTCATGACGGTGATTTTCGCGCGATGATGCGTGAAGCCGATAAAAAGGGAAAGCTTTTTGGCGTAGAACTCACCTTACGAAGAGCGGACGAATCGATAATTCCGGCGTCTCTATCAGTTTCAATTATTGACGCTGAAAGTGAGAAAGAACCCGCGTATGTGCTTGTGATTCGAGATGCCTCGGAGATTCGCCAAATGCGTGATCGAGTTATCGATGCCGAGCGGCTTTCAGCAATGGCCAAAATCGCTGGCGCGGTCGCACACGAAGTTCGAAACCCACTCAATTCTTTAACCCTTAATCTTGACTTACTTGAAGACAGTCTCCCTGAGCAACTGAATGATAAAGCAAAAAAGCAGCTATATATTTTTCGTGAAGAAATTGAGAAATTGAGTGCAATCGTCTCCAATTATCTCTCACTTTCAAAGCTCTCGAAGATTGAATTTAAGCCCACTTTGATTTTTCCATTCTTAAACCAAACGATACAGAAGTTTAATGAAGACCGCGAAATCGGGACTGGCCTTATCAAACTCATTTCAACTGAACCTCCCAAAAATCTTTACGCGAATCTTGACTTACACCAATTCACAAGAGCTTTAACCAATTTATTTCAAAATGCGCTTGAGGCGACTCATTATGAAACCGGAGTTTATGATGAGTTACATCCAATCGTACTATTTCGTGAAGAGGATGAAGGGCTTCGCATAGAAATTTCCGATACCGGTGATGGGATTCCAAGTGAATTTCAAGAAAAACTATTTACTCCCTTTTATTCAACCAAAACAGGTGGGACGGGACTAGGGTTATACATTGTTCGTGAAATCATTCAAGCTCATAGAGGTGAAATCGAAATCAAAAATAAAAGCAACGGTAAGGGAGCTATTGCATCAATTATAATTCCAAAAATGGATTTACTCTCTTAAACTCTCCCTTAAGTCTCCTACCTTCCAATTCAACATCAGTAATTCGAATTCATTTTGTAAAAAACGACATACCGGTTTTGTAGAAATTAGTGAAATTCTTAAATTAGATTAAGTCTAAATAATGCTTAATTTAATTTTATTCAAGATTATGCCTTCATCAAAATCGTTCTTGAGCCAAGCAATCATGCTTTTATTTGTTACGATGTTTCTTTCTTCGTGCAAAGAAGAAACGGGAGTAACTCCTGAATTAGAAATTCCGGCCGTCTATGACTCTACAGGTTACTCCGCATCAGTTACTGCGGAATCTTCAGTTCGAACCCAATTAGCAACTCTAACCAGTGCGATGCAAGTTGGAAGAAATATGGATAGCACAGTCACCGAATCTCGCTTATTAGGCCTTTGGAACGGAACGACGCTTCGTAGTGTAACCGCCTCTGGATTTACTTCTGTGGTTGAAAATAGTATTCGCGAGTTAGCCGCTTCTTCCGGAAAAGCAGCTCGCCTTCCTTGGGAAAATGCCCCGGCTTCGGGTTCTACTGGTGGCGTGATTCCCACATCAAACGCACCAAATTTTAAAACCGGTTACCTTTACGATGAAAACGTGCTAGAGCATGAACAAATCGTCGAAAAGGGTCTTTTTTTTGGCGCAATGTATCAGCATGCTTTATCCGTAATGGCAGCAACAACGCTTACCAAATCGTCGATTGATCGATTAATTGAAATTTTCGGTGCAAAGCCCGGATTCCGTTCGAATGAAAAAAATAGCGATCCGCAGCGTGATCGTTTTAGTGCCGTTTATGCTGCTCGTCGGAGCGATACAACGAATGCAAATAGCCTTTACTCATCAATTCGCAGAAATTTAATTACAGCTCGCGCTGCCATCGAAGCGGGTAGAACAACGGAAAGAGATCAAGCTCTTGCCGATTTCCGACTGAATTGGGAAAAAGTTATCGCTGCAACAGTCATCAATTACTGCCATACCACACTATCAACATTGAACTCGGGAAACAGAACCGATAGTGCCATTACAATTGCAATGCATGCTTATGGTGAATGTGTAGGATTTACCTATGGGCTTCGCGCAATTTCAGAAGGAAATAAAAGGATCACAAACGCTCAGTGCGATGAAATCCTCTCGCTCCTACGAGCACCTTACAACAGCACATCAACGGCATACCAATTATTGAGCGCTACACCAACGACAGCGCAACTTTATCGATTAGATGGAAGAAACGATCCCAATCTCGGCGTTATTGAACGCTTGCAAGAGATCTATGGTTTTACCAATTCTGAAATTGAATCGTTTAGAAGAAACTGGGTAGCCGATCAAAATCGCCGATAAAACGCATTGTAATTTTTCATTGATATAACCAAAGGGGCAAGAAATTATGCTTGCCCCGATTTTATAAGATTAAACATGTATCAATTCAAAAATCTTATACTCTCTTTGAAACCTTATTACTCCCTCATTGTAATACTGGTTTTTGTTTCTTCCTGCTCGAGCAGCAGTAGTGAATCAAGCAAATTTGAGCGCGAAGCAATGCTCCGAAACTTCGCCGATAATTATATCCTTCCCGCTTATCAAGATCTTGATCGATTGACTCAAAATTTAGATACAACCACTTCTTCATTTCTGAATTCACCTACGAGTGAATCGCTTGTATCCGCCCAAACCGCTTGGATCAATGCGTATGATGCTTGGCAATATGCGCAGCATTTTGAGTTTGGGCCAGCTGAAACCTCATCAGGGACGCTTTTGCAAAACATTGGGACTTATCCGATAAACACAACTCAAACCGAAGCATATATTTCTTCAGGAGATTCCTCTCTCAATAATTTTAATCGTGATACACGGGGTTTTTTGGCAATCGAGTACTTGCTGTTTGGGAAACCCGGCAACACCGAATTGGTTAATTCCTTTACCGGATCTGCAGGTGCAAATCGAAGAGCATATCTTAGAAGTATTGTGCGTGATTTACGTAACCGAATCAGCTCAACCCGAACCCAATGGGAAAACACTTACAGAAATGAATTTATTATCAATACCGGAACGGATGTTGCGAGTTCGACGACGAAACTTTTCAACAGTTTTGTCGCGAGTTATGAAAATCTTAAAAACTTCAAATTTGGTGTGCCGCTTGGAAAACGTGCCGGTCAAGTTTCAACCGAACCTTCAAGGGTAGAAGCTTATTACAGCGGTCGCTCTACTGATTTTGCGAAATCACATTTCACTTCGGTGGTTCAACTTTGGGAAGGAACAACGCTTTCCGGAGATGCGGGAATCGGCTTTGAAGAGTACCTTTCAACAGTTACAGGAGGTGAAGCACTTATTTCAAGCACAAAAGCACAACTCGAAATCACTCGAACGGCGATAAATGCGCTTGGCACGTCGCCTCTTCAAACTCAAATTTCTTCCAATTTTAATTCAGTAAACACCGTTCATACGGAACTCCAAAGAATGACCCGCTATTTCAAATCGGATATGGCGTCACTCCTTGGACTAACAATTACATTCAGCAGTAACGATGGGGATTAAATTCATACCGTTTTTTTCTTGGGTTAATTGCTGTTACGATTTTATATGTTGATTGAATTCATTTTGACGGATATGATTTAGAATGAAGAAAGTCAATCAAAAATTCCTTCGTTCTCAAGGTCTGACTGAACGCACGCAAAGCAAAATGCTCGGTGTGCGTTCAGTGTTTTCATTGATTCACTCATTTCATAGCCAAGTCCAACAACGAAATCAAAGCAAAGAATTGACTGCCCAAAGGAACTTGCTCGCTTGGTTAACCGTGCCTGTTTCATCAGCGCCTTTTGCTGTCTTCAGAGTACTCTTTGGGTTTGCCTTAGTCTTTAGTTCAATTCGGTTTATAATCTTAGGCTGGATTGACGATCAATACATTTCGCCGGTTTTTCATTTCAGCTATTATGGCTTTTCTTGGGTCAAGCCCCTACCACCAATTATGCTTTATGGTTTGTATGGATTGATGACGCTTGCTGCATTATTAATTCTCATTGGGTTTTATTACAGAATTGCCACAGTTTGCTTTTTTATTCTCTTCAACTATTTCGAGCTTCTTGACAAAGCGTACTATCTGAATCACTATTATTTTGTAAGCCTAACGGTATTTCTTTTGATTGTGATACCCACCCATTCACGGCTATCCATCGATTGTTATCTCAAACCGGAACGCTATAGAGTTCGGCTTCCTCGTTGGAACTTAATTTTATTACAACTTCAAATCGGATGTGTTTACTTTTTTGCTGGGATTGCAAAAATGAATGCGGATTGGCTATTTGACGCGCTTCCACTACGCATTTGGTTACCGGCACATAACGATCTTCCGCTTGTTGGTTCGATCTTTTCTTATGTGGAAACTGCTTTTGTTTTTTCTTGGGCAGGGATGCTCTTTGATACATTGATTGTATTTTTTCTTCTCTGGAAACGCACCCAATTTTTCGCCTATGCGACCGTTGTTCTTTTTCATTCCATTACAGGCCTTCTATTTCCGATTGGTTTATTTCCTTTGGTGATGATTTTTTCTACCCCGCTCTTTTTTCATCACCAATTTCACGACCGTCTTGTGTTTTGGATTGAATCAAAAAATTTTTTTATTTATACCTCAAAAAGTATCAATCATCCCTTACAACAAGGGTTTTCAGTCATTCATCAATTTTTCTTTTTCAGTTACATCACGCTTCAAATTCTCATCCCTCTCCGCAGCTTTTTGTATTCAGGAAATCTTTATTGGACAGAAAATGGTTATCGGTTTTCTTGGCGCGTGATGCTTATGGAAAAATCGGGTGAAGCCACTTTTTATGTGAAGGATTCAACCACCGGTCGAGAAGGAATGGTGATAAATCGTGAATTCTTGAATGCTACTCAAGAAAAGCAAATGTCTTTTCAACCGGATATGATTTTAGAATTTGCACATTTTCTTCATAATCATTATAGCCAAAAAGGAATGAAAAATCCTGAGGTTCGGGCGGAAGTTTATGTCACCTTAAACGGTCGGCCAAGTCAGCTCTTTATTGATTCTACACGAAATCTTGCCCTTGAAACTGAGAATTTTTTTGAAAAAAAGTGGGTACTCCCTTATCCATACTAATGTTCTTTCAATGCTATTACGCTTTAAAACTTTAAGTGTGTTACGCTCGATACGAATTTTATTGAGTCTCGTATTTTTAATTCCATTTTCGTATTTGAGAGGAACTACTCAACAGGCGAATCCCGGTGATTTTACAACAAATGATAAAGTTGAATCGATCAGTGGGATAGTGATTGACCGAGATACAAATGAGCCAATTACCGGGGCGATACTCCGTTTGATTCTAAATAAAGAAACAAGCATTACAGATCTTTCCGGTCGATTCACCTTTTC
Source organism: Chloroherpetonaceae bacterium (assembly GCA_033763895.1). Lineage (NCBI taxonomy): Bacteria > Pseudomonadati > Chlorobiota > Chlorobiia > Chlorobiales > Chloroherpetonaceae > Chloroherpetonaceae bacterium. Next base: position 11,159 of record JANRJQ010000004.1, read on the forward strand.
AAAACCCATCGATCTCCCTGATTCACTTCGTATCAGTGCCATTGGATATGAGGTAAGAACGATAGCGCTTCTCGATTTTTCTTCACTTCTTGAAACAAAAAAAGTTTTTCTGAATCCAAAAGCTGTTTCAGTGAAAGAGTTGTTGGTGCGAGGAAATCGAGGGGTTAAGTTTTCAACCAATCGTTTGGGTTCAGTGGAAGGCACTTCTATTTATGAAGCAAAAAAATCTGAAGTAATTAGCATTGAAAATCTCACCGCCAATTTGGCAACCAATAACGCACGGCAAATTTACTCTCGAATATCGGGGTTGAATGTTTGGGAAAATGACGGCGCCGGAATTCAATTGGCGATTGGTGCTCGCGGTCTCTCACCCAACCGCTCTTCGAATTTTAATGTGAGGCAAAATGGATACGATATTTCCGCCGATGCCTTGGGTTATCCTGAAAGTTACTACACACCTCCTGCGGAAGCATTAGATAAAATCGAAGTGATTCGCGGCGCTGCTTCGCTTCAATACGGAACACAATTTGGCGGAATGTTGAACTTTATCTTTAAGCGAGGTCCTGAAGAAAAGGCATTTGAATTTACCTCAAGGATGAGCGGCGGGTCTTTTGGGTTTTTCAATACCTTTAACAGCATTGGTGGTTCGCTAGGTACACTCAATTATTATGGCTTCTATCAATTTAAGCGGGGAGATGGGTGGCGGCCGAATTCCGGCTTCGATGTTCACACCGCTTTTTCTTCATTCATTTTCACCCCGCTACCGGAATTGAAAGTTCAAGTTGACCTCACTTACATGACTTACCTTGCTCAGCAGCCGGGCGGGCTCACCGATTCGCAATTTGAGCGGGATGCCCGTCAATCATTTCGACCCCGAAATTGGTTCAGCATCGATTGGAAAGTGGCATCGCTGTTGATGAATTATCGGTTTTCTGGCAGTACGGAACTTGACAGCCGAACCTTTGGACTTCTTTCCTCAAGAAGTTCTTTGGGAAATTTAGATAATATTAACCGGCTTGATCTTGTTCCGCGTATCGATCGCTCTTTCAATCGCACACTGATTGAAGGACAATATGAAAATATCGGTAATGAAACCCGACTCATTCATAAATTTCCTCTCTTCGATCAAATCTCGGTTTCGCTTTTTGGCATTCGATTATACTCCGGAACTACTTTGCAAAGACAAGGCGATGCCGATTCTACCGGTGCACCAAACTTCACTTTCCTGAACCCCGATAACTTAGAAAATTCAGACTATCGTTTTCCAAATAAAAATGTCTCTCTTTTCACAGAGCAACTGTTTCGATTTTCACCTTCCATTTCAATTACCCTTGGTGCTCGTTATGAGTACATTAATACAGGGGCTCAAGGATATTTTCGCGAACGAGCGTTTGACTTTGCTGGCAATATCATCGCCGATAGAAGAACGAATGAAGTGTTTTCTCGCGAGCGCGACTTCGCTTTTTTTGGCGGTGGTATAAGCTATTCTTTGAGCAGCGATCTCGAAGTGTATGGAAATCTTTCTCAAAATTTTCGCTCGATTACTTTCAGCGATTTGCGCATTGATAACCCTAACTTTCGAGTTGACCCTAACATTACCGATGAACGCGGGTTTAATGCCGAGCTTGGGTTTCGGGGAAATCTTGATGATGTGCTCATTTTTGATGTCAGCATTTATCTCCTAAGGTATCAAGACCGAATCAATAATTTACTTCTTACCGATACGGTGCTTTTCAACGACTACCGTTTCCGAACCAATGTTGGCGATACAAGAACCATCGGGCTGGAATCGCTTCTCGAAGCCGACCTCTTTCGACTCTTTGGAATCGGAAATAAAGACGAAAACCTTCTTGTGTTTTCCAATCTTTCGATTCAACAAGGCCAGTATGTCAGCGCCGTACTTTCGACGATTGTTGGAAATGAAGTGGAATTGATTCCTCCGCTTACACTGCGAAGCGGAATTACTTATCGGAACAGTGGCTTTCGGGCGAGCTTGCAATACAGTTTTGTGGATGAACACTTTACCGACGCGACCAATACAAGACGAGGAACCGGAAACGCCGTCAGCGGCTTAATCCCGAGCTATCAAGTATTGGATTTTTCATTTGGATATTCATTTGGAGACTTCACTTTTGAGGGAAGCGTGAATAATCTTACCGATGCATTTTACTACACCCGCCGTGCTGAGAGCTATCCGGGACCCGGAATTATCCCTGCCGACGGGCGAGCATTCTTCCTTACTTTTTCAGCCTCATTATAGTTGCTGAAATAATTCTTTTCTAAGACATTTACCTAAGAAATACAATGCCATCCGGCACTATTCCTGTTGCAAAAGTGGCTTCCTTTGTGCCTTGAGCAGAAAACCGTGTGACTTCCCCACTTACCACAAATGACTTTGCATCGCTGACATAAATCTTCCCATTTTGCTCATCTCTAGAGAAGTTATAGACATACCCAAATTGTGAGCCTGAAATAAAATTTTGCGTAAGGATTTGCTTTGTCGAAGCTCTTAGCAATCCAATATTTGAATTGCTATTGAAAAGAAGCGTATCCCCTGAAATTGCAATTTGAGAAATGTCGATATCAAATCGTTGTTTAATTGTATCGGCAGAGGTATTAATTACAAAGAGCCGAGGCGGAATGTCGCCATAATTTCCCTGTGAAACCACATAAACATCACCCGATGCATCTCGTTGAACACCGATGAGATTAATTCGTACAGTGAGCGTTTTAAGTGTCGCAAGCGAAGTTGCTGATAGAATCGATAAGGTGCTGTCATAATTCGGGAAATTTAGCCCTCCTGAATTTGCGACATAGAGCTTTCCATTTACATAAGCGATTCCTTCAGGATTTGAACCCGCTCTTCCAATTGCCACCACCGAAAGAGACATTGTATCAATCTTTACCACGCTTCCATCATAGCAACTGATAAAAACAAATCCATCGCCAAAAGCCATTTTTCTTGGTGACCTCGCACGCGGGGTTGTAAAAGAACTATCAAAAAGAGGCACTGTTTTAAGAGAAATACCCGTAAATGGATTAATTACCTCTAAACGACTTGAGCCATTAACGACTACATACATTTTAGAACCATAAATTGCGATGTCATTGCCGGTATCACCAAGTTTTTTTCCATTCTTTTGCTCGTAAAAATCTGTTACGGCTTTATTGGAATCGATATCATAATAAGTGAGCGTTGCATTGTTTCCTTGAAAAAGCCCTTGATTCAAAACATAGACGCCCTTCGAGGGTCTAATTTCAGGAATTGGATCAAAATCAATCGTGTTTTTGCATGATGCTGCAAAGAAAAGAATAAAAAAAGATGCAGCAATCACGCGATATAGCCGCGCGAATTGGATAGTATTCGTCATAGTTTCTCCTTAGTGAATTAAACGATTTGGATTGAAGTTATTTGAATTGTGCGATCCAGATTATCTTCCCGTAACCTTCCAACTTGTTTATAAAAACACGTGGCCGCAACGATTTGGCAGGTCTCCTGACTCATCGCTCAAAGATGCAAGTCATTTCTTCCCAAAAGTTTTTTGGTGAACTTTCAGTGAAATGCTTGCGATGCCTCTTTTTACCTTACGGGCGCAAGGTCTAAGAAAAACATCAAGCGAACTACAGTTGCGGGTACAGTTCCGTTCTTATAGGCAAAAAGCCAATATTTCGAATTCCCTTTTCACGCATGCATAAACATGCGACCAAATCATAAAGAACATGAAAAAAAGATTCAATCATTTTTCCTTCCAACTCAAATTTACGATAGTCATTTCAAAATGAAGGTTCTCACAGAAGACTTTTTGTAAATTCATTGAAATTTAATTTTATGACTCAGCAGGAAGAAAAACGAATTCCAATCATCATTGTCACAGGTTTTTTGGGAAGCGGAAAAACAACGCTCTTAAAGGAGCTTTTGCAATCCAACGGCGGAACAAAGAAAATCGCCGTTATTATGAATGAAATCGGTGAAGTTTCGATTGATGCTAAAATTCTTTCCGGCTTTTCTGTGGAGATGTTTGAGCTGAATGACGGGTGCATTTGCTGCTCAGTGAATGAAAATTTTATCGAAGTTTTGGATGAAATTGCTCACAAACTTTCACCCGATTTGATTGTCATTGAAACCACCGGCGTCGCAAATCCTATATCACTCCTTTATTCCATTCTCAACCCGCGCTTTTGGGTGGATTCCGTGATAACGGTAGTGGATACCAAAAATTTCTTACGCTTATCAAAGGAAGTGGATGTTGCTGAAGAGCAAATTGAAGCCGCAAATATTCTGCTACTTACCAAAAATAACGAAGCATCCGAAGAATTGGTGGAAAATACACGAGTGTTGATTCATCAACTAAATCCAAAAGCACACATTTATTTGAAGGAAGAAGTTCCAATTTCAATTTTATTCGGCACAGAGAGCCCTATCTCCATAGAAACAGAATTACCCAAAACGCAAATCGGGTTTAAAGAGAACGTTCATATTCATGATTCTAAAGAAGAGCACTTTGAAAATTCCCACAATCATTCTCATCATCACTTTGAGCTTGAAGGAATTGAGAATTTCACACTTCATCTCCCAATAAGTTTTGATTTAGAAAAACTGCAATTGTTTGTCGAATCTTTACCAAGCAATGTTTGGCGAGTGAAAGGAATCATTTCGCTTTGGTTGGAAGGAAAGGATTCAACAGTCATTTTAAACTCAGCTTTTGGCCGATATGCAATTGAAGACGCCCCTCGGGAAGGTAAATCGATTCCAAATCAATTGGTTTTTATCGGTAAGCATATCCATTCTCAAAAGGAATTGCTGACAGCATCACTTTTAAATTGCCGAAGCACCAAAGATTATTCAACCTCATCTCTTTTGGCGCGTGATTGACTCATTAATTCAATTCATCGCCTTCTCCAATTGGTCAAGTATTAAAACCCCCGCTCAGTTCATTTCACTGTGTGAACATCGTAACGACGAGGGAGGTCATCAATCTAACCATCAAAATTTTTCGAAGAAAACACCTCCGCTCATTGTTTCTAGATTTAAGCGCTTTTCCCCTTTTTTGTTTTTTCTCTATTGCTTTCATCTCATCGTGATTTCACTTTTGCCGCTAAGCCTCACAGGATGCAGTTCGATTATTGAAAATTTAGACTCGTCAAAGCCACACGATACACAACGATTCAAAGTAGATACCGCGACGCTTCACCGTGCCGCAGTGCATTACCTCTTAAATGAAGGCTATTCGATTCTTGCCTCCGATCTTTCAGGAGGCATTTTATCAGCCGAAAAGAGTTCGCCAGAGCTTTTAGCGGAAGAGCAGGCGGAATCAGGACGTTTTGCGCCTTCGGTGGCAGAGGCGATTTTAGGGATACTTGGCATCATTTTAGCGATAGGTTTTTTATTCTTGGTTATAAAGGCTGTGCTTGAGCAGCAAAATCAAGTTGGCGAGCGAAGCAACTATATGATGGATAATCGTGTGACGGGAGGAACAATGGCACAAGAAGAAACGCTGTTTTATTATCGGTATATTATTTCATTCAGTTATGAACCAATCGAAACAGGGCTTACTGAGCTTAAACTTTCCATTGTCCGAGAGCGATATGAAAAGGGTATTGTGGTAAAATCGGATAAACTTCAAGGCAAAAAGCTTTATTCCGCTTTCTTTCAAGGAATTTCAAAAGAGCTTCCCCATTTACGCTGACATTGGCCATCAGCAGTTACAATATGTTAATTTTCAATCTAGACAATAAGCCACTAACTTGCTTCACTTTTTTTTGACTCGAACAATCACAATTTATGCGCAATTCATATAAGCTTGGCCTTTTTATCTTCATCATCCTCACTTTGACTTGCACCATTTTCGCGCAAAGTGTTGTTATTAATAAAGTTTTTTATACCAATACAGCTAATGGTACAGGTGATGCCGTCGAACTCTTGGTTATTCAGAACAATTTGGATATGAGAGGCATGATCATTAAAGATTATTCTTCGAATATGGCTAATGACGGTGGAGGAAAATTGATTTTCAATAACAACCCCGTATGGCAAAGTGTCCCTTCAGGAACTTTAATTATACTTCGAGCAAATTCAAATACAGCCGCCGATATCACAAGTTCCGATTACAGTTTAGATATTGGTCTTACCAATACGACCTATTTTACAAATGATGGCGGAACAGCAACCTTTGACCTTTCCACAAACGATTTTGTACAAATTAAATCTTCAGGCAGCCCAACGGCCGGCGTAACAGGAAATATTCATTCTTATGCTTTTGGAACCGCAGGGGCACAATTTACGAGCGTTACCGGGCCAAAATTAATTTCTTCTGCTGTGAGCAATTCCAATCCCTTTTCCGTTGCCACAAATCCCACTCAGTCGCTTGCCGATTTTAATGGGTCAAGCGCCGTCGTTGGAACAGGCTACACACTTGGGCAAGGCAACAATGCGAATAACACGGCTTATATCAATTCACTGCGAATAGACAACGGGGCTCGGCTTCGCGTGCGTGTCGCAAGCACGGAAGTTAATCCCAACGGCACTTACTCATTTGTTCCACAAAACATTGGGCAAACCCTTCAAGCCACAATACAAGTTCGAAATACCGGATTTGATACACTCATTGTTTCATCAATCACGAATTCCAACACAACCGCTTTTTCAATTACCAAGACCTCGCTCGAGAAAATCGCCACGGGCTCAAGCGATAGCCTCGTGATTTCTTTTACGCCTACCGATAGTTCTCTCTTTCAAACGGTAGTGACCTTTTCAAGCAACGACAGCACAAATCAAAATTTTATTCTCAATGTTCAAGGCCAAATTTCAGCAATAAGACCTATCTCTTCACTTGCCGGATTGCCTTTAGGAACTGTTGTCACCATTGCAGGAAGAGTGACCGACGGCGGCAAACCCAGCAGCCCGGTCTATTTTCAAGATGGAACAGGCGGTTATGTCGCGTTTGAAACCCCGCTCAACACGCAATCTGCAGTTGGCGATTCATTAATTATCACAGGCCCAATTTCTGAATTCACCGGTGGCGGAGCGGCTGGTTCAGGTCTCCGACAAATATCCGGTGCTGGCATCACCTTTCAACTAATCAAAGACAATCCCCGTTTTATTGAACCAAAAACAGTAACAACCGCCCAAATTTCAGATGCCATCACAGGCCAATTGGTTCGAATTCAGAATGGTACACTTTATGACCAAAACAACGTAAACATCTTTAATGGATCTTTCGGCGGTAATGCCAATTATACACTTAGAGATGCCTCAGGCAGTGTCGTTATTCGAATCAGCAATCAAACCAATTTGGTGAATGCCCCCACACCGGCGTGGCCAACGGATGTGATTGGAGTTGTTGGACGATTCAACAATGTTCTTCAAGTTCTTCCGCGTTCAACGGCTGATTTGGGAGTTGTTCCATTTGTAATTCCAAGAGAATCTCTTTCTCGCACCCAGACTTTTGAAATCGTCACTTGGAACTTAAAATGGTTTGGGGTTCCCGCTCAAAGCGGCTACACCGATGGCGCTTTGCAAATCGCGAATGCGGCACGCGTGATTCGAACCATCGATGCCGATGTTTACGCCTTGCAGGAAATCAGTGAAGCAGGCGCTTTTAATACGCTTCTTGATTCCGTCAGGTCGGCAGGCTATCGTGGCTTTATCGCCCCCATTTCACAACAACAAAAAACAGCCTATATATTCAAATCATCAACCATTGATTCAGTAAGTGCCGCTTTCACTTTTTCGACCGGCGATTGGGCAACCGGCCGTTGGCCCTATGAATTTACTTTCGATTATAATTTTGGTGGTTCAAAGTATCGTGTCAGAGCCGTCAATATTCATGCCAAAGCTTTAGACGACGGCGATTCTTATGCCCGACGCGTTACGGATTATCAGCAACTCAAAAGTTGGGCAGATGCCAACCGCGCTTCTGATAATTTGATTATTCTCGGTGACTATAACGATGAGATCCCGACATCCACATTCAATCAAAGCAATTCGCCTTTCCTAAACTTCTTCAACGACTCTGCGAACTATAGAATCGTAACCCGATTTTTGAGTGACCGCGGATTGAAGTCTTACAGCAGCCGCAGTTTCCTTGACCACATTACCATCACCAACGAACTCTTCTCACTTCATCTTGATAGCACTCAGCGTGTTGAGAATACCAACTATGTGGGCAATTATCTCTCGACTACAAGCGACCACTATCCTGTATGGACACGCTTTCAATTTGCCGCGCCACTCTCAGCGAAAAATGACGCTCTAAGTCCGCGCCAATTCGAACTCGCGCAAAATTATCCGAATCCGTTCAACCCAACCACCACCATCCGATATCAATTGCCTGAAGCAAGCGCAGTTCGCTTAACCATCTATGATGTGCTCGGCCGCGAAGTGGCAACACTTGTCAACGGCCGCCAAAATGCAGGAACTTACCGTGTTCCTTTTAACGCATCAGGCCTTTCGAGCGGAGTTTACTTCTATAAACTCACTGCAGGAAATTTCACCGGAAGCAAGAAAATGATTTTGGTGAAGTAAGAGCGAAACTCGATAATTATTATGATGAAAGGCGCTTTCGGGCGCCTTTTTTTAATTACTTTCTTGATTGGGTTTTGAAGGCTACGAAGTTCCATAGATATGTGGTAAAAACGGTCGTTGCGGATCCAATCACGGTATAAGTTGTCCAAGCAAGTGGGGTAAATTTGATGATATAAATCATCACGAGAATTGATGCCGCGAATCCGATTGCGACGGAAATACTTGAAAACCGCTTTTTCATGACTGCCAATAAAAAAAGCCCCAAAAGCCCGCCGTAAGTAAAAGAGGCAATTGAAAGCGCCACTTCAACAACTGACTGTTGCATTCCAAGAAATGAAATGGCGGAAAGCGTAAGAATTGCTGTCCATATCAAACTCACCTTTTTCGATAAAGAAAGTTTTTCAGCTTCCGACTTCGTGCTTCCCCACTTGCTATTGGCATAAAGATCATACACAGTAGAACTTGAAATGGCGCTGATTGATCCTGAAAGGGTGGACATCGCCGCAGCCAAAAGCCCAGCAATAATAAGCCCCGCAAACCCGCTTGGCACATATTCAATGATAAACTTAGGGAAGATTTCATCGGTGCGAATCGTCAGATTGCCATAGAAGGCATAAAGGAGAGAGCCAATGAAAAGAAAGAGAGCAAATTGAACGGCAACCATAACACCGCTTGCAATCAAGGCTTTGCGGCTTTCGCTCAGCGTTCCCGTTGTAAAAAGCCGTTGAACAATAATGTAATCAGTGCCGTGCGAAGCCATCGCAAAAATTCCCCCGCCAATGAACGCTGAAAAAAAGTTATAGGGTGAAGTGAAAATGGAATTGAGTGAGAAATCGAAAATTGAAAACTTCCCCGCTTCATTGAGCAAATGAAGCGATTCCGTGGGGTTCGGGATTTTTTCGAAAAGAATCACAATCGCAACTGCGGCGCCAAGGAGGTAAATCACGAGTTGAATGATATCTGTCCAAATCACAGCACGAATTCCTCCCAACACGACATAGAAGAGTGTTACAAGCGCAGAAATGAGAATCGAGGCGATATAAATTTCTGAATCTGAAATGCCTTCAAAGAGTTTGTAACCTCTAAAAATCAGCGCGAGTGGAATCGCCGTGACAAAAAGCCTGACGCCGTCGGCAAACAAACGTGTAATAATGAAGGTTACAGCAGAGAGTTTTCGAACATCGACCCCAAAACGCTTTTCAATGAGGGCATAAGCGGTTGTTAATTCACCTTCAAAATATTTCGGCAAAAAGAGATATGACACTGCCACTCTACCCACGATGTATCCAAAAGCAAGTTGAAGGAAACTCCAATAGCCTTTGAAAGCAATACCCGGCACAGAGATGAAGGTAACGGCTGAAGTTTCAGTCGCCACAATGGCCATCGCGACTTTCAGCCACGAAATCTTTTCTTCCGAAAGGAAATAATCTTTTGCCGAGCGCTGCGCGCCACCCATCCAATAACCAAACACCGCGACACCGCCCAAGTACAGAAAAAGCACAAGCCAATCTAAGCCGGTAAATTGCATATTGATTCTTCTTGTTAATTGGAAATATGGGGGAAGGGATTCGTTATTTCTTTTTTGCTTTTGAAGCCGCTTTTTTTGGTGCTTTTTCTTTTTCAGCTTTTGCACCTTTTGCAGCCTTTGCGGGCTTCTTTCCTTTTTTCTTTCCACGCTTGGGCGAATCCTCGTCATCATCAGGGAATTCCGGAACCTCGACATCGTCAGCAACAGGAAGGGCATCTAAATCATCTCCGGCAAGGGCATCGTCCGGCAATTCCGGTAAACCTTCCAAAGTATCTTCTTCATCCTCAACCACGACAGTTGATTTTTTTCTACCGCGAGTTTTTGGAATCGGATTGTCATCTTCGTCCACCGTTTCGATGTTGTTTAGAACTTCTTGAATGGAGTTGAAGATATAAAGCTGCTTATCCAAATTGGTCATGTGCAAAAGATCATGCACGCGTTGACGAATGCCAATCAGTGCCGCAAATCCATCGTGCGAAATGGTTTGGCGGTGCGCCACCAAAAGCGCCCCGATTCCACTTGAATCGATGGCATCCACTTGTGCAAGATCGATGACGAGATAGGGGTGCATCCCGGTTTCGACGAGAGCAAGAATCTCAGTCTTAAATTCAATGTGATTGGTGGTATCTAACCGCTTTTCAAGAAGCTTGAAAATCGTAAGGTCCTTTTTGGTGTCTAATGAAAATTTCATTGTCGTAGGTTAATTGCTTACCGAAAAATTCGAAAGCTTTGTAAGACTTCCTGTTGAAAATATAGAAGAAACTTTTGTAACTGCAAGCATTCGTTCAGATATCGGTTGCGCTGCATCAATCCTTGTGAATTCAAATTGGTTTCTGAAATAAGTCTCTTGCCGCTTGGCATAGTTTCTTGTATGCTGCTTCATCAGCATTACTGCTTCCTCTTTTGAAAACGCTTCTCTAAAAAAGGAAAAAAATTCCTTATAGCCTACTGTTTCAAGTGCAGAGATTGAACTTTCATACCCGAATTGGTCGAATATTTTTTTTGCTTCCGCCTCAAAACCATTTTCAAGCATTTCATCAATTCGCAAATCGATTTTACGGTAAAGTTCCGATCGCACCAAAGAAAGCAAATAAACATCAAAGCCGTAAGGGGAGATGAAGAACTTTTTTTTTGCTAATTCTGAAAAAGAAGTGCCGGTTTGAATCACCACTTCCAAACTGCGAATCACTCGATGTGGATTGCTGGGGTCAATTGATGCTGCACGCTGCGGGTCTTTTTCTTTCAATTCTTCATAAAGCGATGCCAAACTGCTCGAAGCCAAGCGCCGTTGAAGCTTTTCTCTTAACTCAAGGTCTGGCTTCGGAAATTCTGAAAACCCATTTATCAGGGCCTTGAGATAAAGTGTCGAACCCCCCGCGACAATGGGTATTTTGCCGCGCTGAATACAATCTTGAATTCTCTCCCAAGCCTCTTGCGCAAAGGTCGCGGCATCGTAGGGTTCGGGAAGGGTACGCTCGTTAATGAAGTGATGGGTGATGGTTTTGAGCATTTCGTTACTTGGTTTACCGGAGCCGATAGTGAGTTCACGGTATATCTGTCGTGAATCGGCACTGATAACTTCGCCCCCAAATTCAACCGCCAAATGATATGCCAAATCCGTTTTTCCCGAAGCTGTGGGGCCGAGAAGAACTGGTATTTTTAGCTGATGCTTATATTCTAATTGTTGAGTCAAGGTGTTTTTTTGGAATTGATTGTATCAAAATAATAACGCATCACTCATTTTTTTTCTTCTTTGTTTGAGATTCTTCACATCTCAATCAAGATTTTTATTTGTTTCAATATTCATCATAAAAAAAGTAAAAGTCATTTGCTCAAGAAAAGAAGCAACTTCTTTTCTTTCCTAATTCGCGATCAACTATAAAATTCATTTTTGTTGATGCAATCTTATTGCCTTTCCCAAAATTAATGCGTATCTACTTCTTGAGTTATCGGCGGTGAATCTTTTATGACAATATTTTTGCGCTTTCACGATTTCTCTTCAAGCATGTAACAGTTTATGCCCGATTTCTGTGGAGTTAAAGGAAAACTTCGGTTTTTTAACAGCTGTTTCTTCCGGGCGACATTTCTCATTCTATTCATGTCCACTTTTATTTTTGACTTTTACCATCGACTTCAAGCCAAAGAACATTCAGCCCGGCCAATCACTTCGACTGTCCTTTCCCTTCATACATCCTCTAAAACAAACAGCCGTGTTGAACTTCGCGAATTTTATTCACCCGCTTTAGGCATAAAAAAGCAATTTCACATTTACCTTCCGCCCAACTACGATTCAGATACTGCCCGATACCCTGTGGTGTACCTTTTTCGTGGCCATAACCGTGAATGGTTTAACCCAAGCGAAGACCCAAGCCGCAATGGCCGAACCGTTCAAGATGTTATGGATTCACTCATTGCTGAAGGCCGCGTTGGTACAATGATCTTGGTTGGCCCTAGCACCGCAAGCGATGATAATTCCACGCCCTGCCTTGGCGTCAATATGCTTCGCCCCGATTTAGGAACCGGCGGTGGAATCGGAACCGGAAAATTTGAGGATTATTTGATCAAGGATTTAATTCCTCACATCGATTCAACCTTTCGAACTTTGGCGAACCGGGAGTCGCGCGGGGTGGACGGATTTTCATTAGGCGGTTACACAGCCATTATGCTCGCGGTGAAACATCCGGAGCTTTTTTCATCAGCCGGCAGTTACGATGGCACGCACATGTGGCGGAATTTTCACGATACACGCAAAACCACCGCGCAGCCTAACGATTTTACTTGGTGTGAAGTGGGCTTCTTCAATGCAGCTTTTGGCGTTGCCCCACGAAAAAAACGAGAAATTCTTTCGGTTATGAAAAAATATAACCCTCTTAATATTTTAGCTTCATCGAAAAAGAAGCACCTTGAGAAAATCAAAGCGATAAAATTTCATATTCTTTCAGGAGCTTATGATGGCGACCTCGGTAACATCGAACGCGCCGAGCACCTCATCTTGCATCTGGCGGAGTTTGGCATTTTCAATAGCTTTACCGATGTCCGCTTAACCCCAACTGCCTTGCACGATTGGTATCACTGCAATCTCTATGCAGAGAAAGTTTTACCGAAACATTGGCAGACGTTTCAGAGCGGGAGATAATTAAGGAAGTTGGAGAGTTTATTTACGCAGTATGGAAAATCCAGCTTGTTCAAAGTCAGCATCAACAACTAAAGCCTCTTGAATCCCTCGTTCTTTCATAACGACGAATGAAATGCAATCGCACAGACTCGATTTCTTGTCTTTTCTTTCTGAAAATAGAGTTAACCCATTCAAAAATAACTCTTTAGAGATTTCAATGATTTCTATATCACTTGAGTTTTCAAATGATGAAATGACTTGCGCTGCTGCCAACCGATAAAGTGGTTTTGAAAGTCTTGCGCCGAGTTCTAATAAAACTGCTCTTGTAGTCAGAAAGCGACTTTGCTTCAGCTTTAACTCTCGATTCATTACTTGACTTTGAGCGAGTGCTTTACTGTGATAACTATCGTTTTCAGAAATTAACGCGATGAGAAATCCAGAATCAATAAATACGGTTTTCATTCGGTCTGTTCTTTTGGCTTATGCATCACCGAAAAATCATTTGGCAGACCTCTCAGCCTAATTTCTTCCAGTTGCTCAAAAATCGTTTGGGTTTGATTTGGTGCCGTTGATTCCTGAACCTTTATTTCTACGGGTGTACCGTCAGCTAAATCAGGAGTCTCAATTCGAATCGTGCCGTTACGAACCACAGCCCGATAGGTTTTGGTTGTAATCATATTTTATCTCAATTGTGTTAGAGCAAACTATTTTCACCGTTACTTTAATCGATAAATATAGTGCTAAGGCTTCTAACCCCAACCGCTTTAACGATAGGTATCACTATAATCTTTATGCTATAAAAGTGTTACCAATGAATAAGATGATGTTTCTGAGCGGGAGAGATTAAAGATTTTTTTGTGAGGAATCAGAGGGATTTGTAGGCTCTGAGGGATTCGAACCCCCGACCTTCTCGGTGTAAACGAGACGCTCTAACCAGCTGAGCTAAAAGCCCATTGTGATTTAAACACGGGATGCAAAAGTAAAGGTTTCTTTGGAATTATCAAACTAACTCTTACAAAAACTATCACGCCATTCTTCATTTTTTTTAGTTGGGCCATTATCCTCATTGAAATGCGTGCAGGATTCCGGACAAGCCGGAATGACATATCAGGTAAGTTTCACTCTTCACTCTAACTTCTCACCTCGTCCGAAATCGCCATACCCCGCCACTGCGACATTCCACCCATCATATTAAAAACATCCTCAAACCCAACCCGTTGAAGAATTCCCGCTGCCGTTTGGCTTCGAAAGCCGTGCTCGCAAATCGTAACAATCATCTTCTCTTTTGGAATCTCTCCGGTCCGATGAACCAATTCATCAAGAGGAATATTCACTGCCGTTTTGATTCGGCGGCGAGCAAATTCGCCTTTCGTCCGTACATCCAAGAGATAAAATGAATTCGGTGCAGAGGTATCCTTCTTTTCAATCAAATCCTGAACTTGCAAAGCAGAGAGATGTTTCATCTTATCCAAATGTAAATAGTGATTCATTGGTGACTATCGCTGTTTCAAAAATCTCACTATACGATTTCAAAAACGCTTTCGTTACTACTTCCAACGAAAGAGACTGCCCAATAATTTCATGCATCGAGGTCACCGGATACTCACTAATCCCGCAAGGCACAATATGCCGAAAGTACTGCATATTGGTCGTGACATTAAGCGCAAGCCCGTGCATTGTGGTAAAGCGAGAGTAACGAATTCCCATCGCGCAAATTTTTTGATTGCCGACCCAAACGCCGGTGTAATTTTGAGATTTATCGGGATGAGATTTTCGGTAAGCACGAATTCCGAACGCATCAAGGGTGAGAATAACACATTCTTCCAAGTCGCGCAGAAACACATGAATATCTGGTTTACGCCGCTTCAAATTCACAATCGGGTAAACCACCAATTGTCCAATGCCGTGAAAGGTAATGTCTCCGCCGCGGTCAACATTAAGAATCTCAATTCCCTCTGCTTTGAGCAAATCTTCATCAATGAGCAAGTGCTCGTGCTTTGCCGTTTTGCCTAGCGTAAAAACAGGCAGATGTTCAACACTAAGCAACACATCACTTGATTCATCTTTTGATACCTCATTAAAAAAATGCCGCTGCAATGCCCACGCTTCTCGGTAAGGCATTCTGCCTAAGGGAAAGTGATTCGTTTGCTTTTTTTCCATTTGAATGACTTGAGGCGTTTAATCACCAAACTCGAGATAAAGAGGTTCCCCTTAGATATTCATCAAATATTTTATCACCGCTAACGATGTTACAGTTTCTTACAAGTGCTTGAGAAACGATTAATCGATCAAAGGGGTCGTGGTGAAAAAAAGAAAGCTGATTTAAGTGTATTAACTCTGAAAATTCAATCGGTATGATTTTAAATCCATTGTTATTTAAATCGTCGTAAAGTGATTCAAATGGACCTAAAATTTGAAGTTTCCCAAGTGAATGTTTTATTGAAATCTCCAATATACTTGAAACACTTACTAAATTTTTAGCACCTCTTGTTTCAATTTCAGCTCTTGCCACTCTTGTAAGCTGAGTGTTTCCACTTAAGTACCAAAGAAATGCGTGGGTATCAATCAATACACTCATTTCACATAATCATTAAAGTCTTGTAATGGTGCATCAAAATCATCCGACAAAATATATTTATCTTTTGCACTTCCAAATTCAGGTTCGCCCTTAACTTTGGTTAGCAGCTTTTTAGAGATAGAATCATTCGATTCCATTTTTTCAACAAATTCAATCACTGAAGCCAATTTCTTTGGGTCTAAATGACTGAGTTTTTGAACAAGTTTATTGAATAATTGATTTGCCATATTCTTCATCATTTTTTCAAGTTAAAAAACTGCCCTCACTTCTGCACGCGCTGTGTGAAGCGTTCTTCCAGTGGGAAGGGCGCGGGCATCATAACTCACTGTAGCCGTAATAAAGCTGCTGATTCGGTAGTCGCCATCCACACGCCATTGATAAGTTGTGCCTTCTAAAAATCCCCCGGTCAATTCATAAATCGCGCCGGCATCGGAAGTGTTTGTAAAACGTGTATCGGTTCGCTCAAGCAAGGCCGAAACTCGACCTTTGCCGCGGAAGGAATAAGTCGCGCGAAGTTGCTGTGCATTATAAAAAACTTCTTCAGGTGGGTTTCCATTTTGTGTCGGAAAATCATTTTGCCTGAAATCCACATTAAGCCGCAATCCGAATTCTAAATCCTGAATCGGGCGATAAGATAAATCAGGTAAAAGGCTGAAAATTGTCAAATCAAATTGTCTTCCTTGTGCTCCGGTAAACCCGCTTCCAATTGTCTCTGTTGATGCGCTAGACCGATTGGTTTGCCACTGCCCCGTTACATCAATCCCAAGTTCATAACCGACGCGTGTTACAAATCGAAAGCTTCGCTCACGAAAAATTCGCCTCTCAATTCCCAAACTAAATTGGTTCTGAGACTTCCGCTCTTGAAAGCGAAACCGAAGGTTTGTGATATCATTTTCAAAAAGAAACACATCTTGCTGAATGGTGATGGAGCCAAAAATGGTTGTTGAGTCATTTTGAAATCGGGAGAAATCAAAAAAATAGATTCGGCTTAATTCTCGTTCAAGGCTACGCTCCTCCACACGAAATAGGGTTTCGGAAGATAGCGCGGCAATGACTTTTTCAATCAAGTTTTCTCCTCTTCCCAAAAGGCGTGTCGGGCGTAAGCGAATTCGAAAGCTTGACTTTAAATCAATCGTAGGAAAGAGATCATCGGAGGGGAAAGTTCGAAGCACATACTGTAACGAATCCGTTCCAACATCCCCCAACCTGAAGGGAATAAACTCGTCAAATTCGCGCAACCGGTTTTGATTTCGATCGACCCAAATGAATGACCCAAAGCCTCGTGGGACAGGAAAAAATTGACGTTCTAATCGCGCGGTTTTTTCTGTTCCGACATCATAGAGAAATTCCGATTCCAACGCCCCCCGAAGCGGGGTGTATTTCGTTTGCAAACGCACCAAAAATGTTTCATTATCGGCGTTGCCGCGCTGCCGAAAAACCTCCGTGAATTCCCGTAAGCGGCTTGTTAGGGTGAGCTGAGCCAAGAATACCCCATCGGGGAAATAGCGCCAATCGGCTGTGATTGTTTTTGCCGCTGAAGCACGAAAAAGTTCTAAAGGAGCAGAATCATTCACTCGAACCGGCAATTCATCCGTGCGATACCCAAAGCCAAGCGTGAGGCTTTGCCCAAAAAGCCCTGTGAGTTTCAACCCTGTATTCAAATCAATGATATGATGACTATCATTTCGAAGCGAATCGAGCAAGGCATCGCGTGTATCTTTATCGCTGAGATCAATTGTAAAAAAAGGCTCCAGCCCAAAGGTGAAAATGGAAGGCAAGGCTTCACGCAATAAGATTGCCCCTTTAACGGTTTGCCGAAGCCACGTGGCACGCTCACGACTTTCTTGATTTTCGCTCTGCATATAAGACCCAACATAACTTCCGCTTCCAAGAGAATCGCCGCTAAAGGTCGCACGCAATTCATGACGTGTTGCCTCAAAGAGTCTATCACGTTTCAACCCTCCGAAAGCATAATTCAAGTTCAGTCGATTTCCTTTCGGCAAAAACGGTGAAAACCCAATGCTTGCATTGCGAATGTTTTCAGCGCTTGGCAAAGAAAAAAGCGAACGCCCATCAAAATCAATCAGGTTGAAATCGCGATTCAAATCCACCGGCAATGTGCGATCGATAAAAGCAAAGCTTCGTGAAGTATTTCTTTCAGAGAAAGCAAATTGAAGGCTTCCAAGCTTTGTAGCGCCGAGCGATATCTCTGTCGGTAAAAGGCTCGCCCCAATTTTATATGCATTTCCTGCTTTGAGCGAATCTTCAATAATTGAAAATTTATTGACATCATTTTGTGAAAGGGCACCTTCCGCTTCAATTCGAAAGCCCGAGAAAGGCCGAAGTAAAAGTGCAAAATCCATCAAATTTTGCGCGTTGGCAATTGGTAAAAGCCGGCTCGCCACATAACTTCCACCACCTTCACCGGCGTATTCGAAAATACCGATTGAAAGCCGTCGATAATTGCCAATGCCATCACCGGCAAAACTGAATATCGGACTCCAAATTGCTCCCGTAGCGCCTTGACCGAGATAGCGATACACCTTTTGAACAACTCCATTTACCACTGTATCCACTTGCTCGTAACTCCCGGCAGGAAAGCCTTGTGCATCGAAGCCTCGAAAGAAACCGCTTGTGTCGCTCGCTTTAAATCGGTCTCCACCGGCAGCAGCAAGGATTCGTTTTGCGTCATCGCTGAGCAAGAAATCGATGGGAGAATTTTCATCGTCCGATTCATTGATGTAAGTGGCTTGCAAGGTGAGGAGTGAATCAAATAAGGAAGCGTTTGTTTTGCCTGAAATGTAATTTCTTGGGTAAAGCCGATCGGTATATTGAAAGTCTGCCGTGATTCGGGATTGCTGCGTGATTAGTCGTCGAGGTTGAAAAAGAATTTCTCCCGTTCCATATTCGATAACGTAATCATTGTTTTGCCCGCGCACCTGCAAAACCCCATCAACATAAATGCGTTCGGTTCCGGCAAGCACAACAATGAAAGGTTCGTTATTGACCCCACGAAGTCGATACGGCCCTTGAACCCCATCCTGACCGTTAAACTGATTGAACGCAAACCGCCCTCGCGAAACGGCAAAAGCTGCGGTGCTTTTAAGCGAGAATGCCGATTGGCCAAAATCCGTTGCCCCACCTACTTCAGCGCCTTGAAGCCTACGACTTAAATTAGCAAATTCCGTTCCTTGAAATTCACTTACGAAATCGCCGATGACTGCTTTCGCTGCCTTCGATTTAATTTCAACATAAACACGATCGAATTCAGAAAGCGTTTGCGTGTTTCCCTCTGGCTGAATCGGTGTGTTTTCATCTGTCAATGCCGCCGACACCGTTACCCCGTCAGCGATTTCACCGTCCAATTGCAATCGCAAGCCGGAAGTCACATTTAAATCTTGATTTGACCCTACATTAATTCCGCGAATAATCGACCCTGATTTCCGAAGCTTGGTATTTCCAAATAAATCATCGATTGCAGGTTTTGGAGCGGTCTTCACTTTTAATGTATCACGGCGTTTTTTTTCTTCTTGATATTGGGCTGTTTTCGCTGGCGTTATCTCCAGTTCCTTTTTGTAAAACTCTGTTTTCAAGCGGATTGGCAAAGCACGGTAGCGAATATCAATTTGGTGAGTTGAAGTGTCGAATGGGGTGCGAATAAAAAATATCATTCCTTTAGAAGCATCAAGTCGGTACTTCGAACGGTCCAATGCCAATTGATCAATGGCGATTTTAATCGATGATTGAAAAATGAAAGTATTGGGAAGTTGAATGGAATCTGGGATTGGCCCTTGATAACTTGCCACGAATTCGCCCGACTTTGATGCCTTTGCTTTTAAGGTATCACTTCGGTTTTGTGTGCTTTTTTCTTGCAAATCAATAGAGGATTTTGGCTGATTTTTCTTCTTTATTTTAGCGTGGAGATTTCGTTGCGAAGGGGATTTAGGCTTTTTTTCGTGACTTTTTGCAAAAACTGAAGTATTGTTAAACAAACAAAAAGTGAGTAGCAATACGAACACAATTCCGCGTCGAAAGGAACACTTGCGAATTTTTATGCAAGTAAATTTGCGTGAGGATTCCGGTTTTCGTTTGTTCATTCCGTTCTATTCAGGAAGGGCAGTTTTTTCTCGCTTCAATGCCTCTTTTGCAAGTTCAGTGCTTTCACCTTTCGCGTAGAGTAAAGCTAGAAGTCGCCAAAGCTGTTTTTTATTCTCGCGTTCCGCAAAATTTCGTAAGGGTGCCGCGCCTTCATTGGCAATCCATAACTTCATTTCCTTCGTGATCGGGGTTCCTTTTCCTTGTACCTTCGCCCTTTTTTCTTTGATTCCGCTATCAATCAATCTGGTCGCAGAAAGCGCAAAATTATAAATCGTATTTCGAATAAGTTTTTTTTCGTCCGCACTTCGCTCTTCGTCTTTGTGACGCTCGATTTGAAGGGCCGAGATGATAAATTTAAAATCGACGTAAGATTCTAGCGTTTCTTGTTGATTGAGTTTTCGATATGCCTTTGCATATTTTTTTGAAAGTTCCTTCTTACAGTATTGATGAAAGTTGAACTCACCGTTTTCAAAAACAGAAAGAAAGGATTGATTTACCAATGAATCACTTCTTAAATCAGTAATGGCAAAGGCTTTTATTGCTTCAAATGGTGCCCAATACACCAAGTAGGTTCTGAAGTAAAGCGAATCAGCATCGTAAATGGTATGAGACAGAAACGGTTCGCCGTTTTTCTCTAAAAATTTTCGGGTGCTCTCTTGAACACGCGTGAAGATTGAATCATCCAAAATTAAATTTCCAATTGAGTCGGTTTTTCTTTCGCTTGAGATTTTAAGAAGCTTTTCGGAGTAATATCGTTTCATCACAGTTAAAGCCAATTGTTTAGAGGAATCGGCTGTCGATGAAGTTGCTTGCCCAAATACGGTTACAACACCTAAATCACTCAAAGTTCGGTGAGCTTCGGAGAGGAGAAAGAAGACTTTAATCTCTTCTGCGGTTTGAGCATACGCCAAATGCAATTTACCACTTAAAGAAAAAACAAGCAGCAAAACATAAAATGGCTTTAATCGATGCTTTAATGAGCCAATAAACGACATGAAAAAAAGAAATGACTTACGAGGAAAGACTTCCTTCAATAAATAATACGCCTTCAAACCGCTTTTTGAAAAGTGGATTTTAAGATAAACGCAAAAGCCCCGAAAAACGGGGCTTTTGCTTTACCACAATAAAGTTTACTTGCGGATTTCAAGCTCAGCAATAATCTTACGATATCGGATAACATCAACCTTAGTAAGGTAGCTGAGTAATCGTTTGCGCTTTCCGACCAGCTTAAAAAGCCCATACCGTGAATGGTTATCATTCGGGTTGGCTGTGACATGCTTGGTGAGGTCATTAATGTGCTCTGTTAAAAGAGCAATCTGTGCCTCCGAAGAGCCTGTATTTTCTGGCTTTCCGCCGTGTTTCGTAATCAATTCGGTTTTCTTTGTTTTCGTGACCGCCATTGTAATAAAAGATAGTTGTTAGTAAAAAATACTTTATTGAATGATGTGATACTCGTCTGAATATTCGAGAATTGCTTTTATATCTTTTTGAATTTGATCTTTCAAAGCATCAATTGTTGGAAATTTCTGTTCATCACGAATTCGCTCCAACAAGTTAAAACTTAATTCCTTTCCGTATAAATCTCCCTCATATCCAATCATATGCGCTTCTACCCTTAATTCCGAAACACTTGTTACAGAAGGTCGAAATCCGATGTTCATCGCTGCCGCATACTTCTTTCCTAAAACCGTTGTTTCGGCAAAATAAACCCCAGTTTTCGGAATCAATTTTTCCGGCAAAAGACTTAGGTTTGCCGTAGGAAAGCCAATCCTTCGACCTAACTTATTTCCCTCAATCACCAAACCGCTTAAGCAATAGGGCGATTTCAGCATTCGATTCGCAATCCTTAAATCTCCCGATTCCAATGCTTTTCGAATTGACGAACTTGAAACATGCTCTCCATCCAAGTTTTGCTCCTCAACCATCGAGACAAAAAAACCGTGCTCCAAAGAGAGTTTTTTCAAGGTTTCAATAGTACCCATTCGGTCTTTGCCAAACCCGTGGTCATAACCAATAACCACACCTGCAATCTGCAATTCGTCAATTAAAACCTTCCGAACAAATTCATCTGCACGCATCCTTGAAAATTCTCGCGTGAACCGAATTACGACAATTTCATCAAGACCCAACGATTCAAAATGCGCTAGTTTTTCGCTTAAGGTAGTGAGTATCTTAGGCCTACTTTCCGGAGCTAAAACCAGCCGGGGATGAGGGTCAAAGGTAATTAAGACACTCTTTAAGCTTTTCTCCCGTGCTTCGCGAATAACTTCTTCTATGATTTCGCGATGCCCCAAATGAACCCCATCATAAGAACCCAAAGTCAATACACACTTTGACTTTTTCTGCAAGGTATGTCTTAAACCTTTTTGATTGTTTAGGTCAAATGATTCAAAGTGAAAAGGAACATCTGAATCATCATTATTGTAAGAAAGCCTAAAAACTTGCATCGATTTCGTTTACTCCACCCATAGATTCTTCAATTTTACCGTTAGCCATTTTATTCTCCCGATTCATTTGATTCGTATCCAATTTGGGTTCATTTTCTTCACCTTTTTCTTCTCCCTTACGAATCATTTTCCCGCTTAAGCCATTGTTCAGGATTTCTTCACAATGCTTTTCGATAGGCTTTGAATCGGTAATTACAAAATCGCCGACTTTTGTTCTTCTTAATTCTCTTAAATAAGCGCCAACCCCAAGTTTTTCTCCAATATCATTTGCAAGAGCACGAATGTAAGTTCCTTTCGACACTCGAACTCGAATCACTACTTCAGGAGCTTGATAAGAAAGCAATTCAATAGCAAAAATTTCGATTGGCTTTGGTTTTCGTTCAACACTTCTTCCCGCTCGGGCGATTTCATAAAGTCTTTTTCCTTGATGCCACGTCGCTGAAAACATCGGTGGCATTTGTTCCTGACGCCCTTCAAAGGACCGAATCACCTCTTCGATTAATTCTTGACGAAGCGAGGAAATGTCACGATGATCATACTCTTCACTTTCCCCATCAAAACTTGGTGTCTTAACACCTAAGCGAATCACGGCTTCGTATTCTTTATCCAAATGCTCAAGCGCGGCGATTTTTTTCGTTTGCTTTCCACTTGCAACAATAAGCACTCCGGTTGCAAGAGGATCAAGCGTTCCTGCATGACCAACCCTCACTTTACCTACACCCGCACGCGAATACGCGTTACGAATTTTCGCTACCGCATCGAAGGAAGTCCATCCCAAAGGCTTGTCAATATTGCGAATTTCGCCTTCCGGTTGAGGCAGTCCCTCTTTTTTTACTTTTCTGCTTTTAACCACGCGTTTCAATCATCGCTAAAAAAATCAGAATGCTCTTTATGCGAAAAACCGGCATTTCGCCGGCTCGGTTGGGTAAAGCCTACAAATATAATGCACAGCAAAGGAAACTCCATATTTCTTTAGGATTCTTTTTTGTTGATAAATATTTATTGACGTCTTAAAATTATCAACTTAATCCCCTTCAAAATTTGAGAATGAAACTGAATGGGCTTACATTTGCACCGATGTTTTCATTTAAAAAATTCACAGTTATTGGAATCACATTTGTTGAAAGTGTGAAAATCCCGTCTCCAATATTTCTTTTGTGAAAATTATTTTTTTAAGTATCAAAGGGGTTAAAATGGAAGTTTCTCCGATTATCGAATCCTATCTGCCGGTTTTCATCATTATTTCTCTTGCAGTTGTTCTTGGAGCAATTCTCTCTTTTCTTGGAATTATCATTGGCCCTAAACGCAAATCAGCTGTAAAACTTTCTGTTTATGAATCCGGCGTCGAACCCGTTGGAAACGCAAAAAACCGTGTTTCGGTTAAGTATTACTTAGTTGCAATGCTCTTTATCATTTTTGATATCGAAGTTGTCTTTATGTATCCGTGGGCTGTCAGCTTTCGTGAAATGGGAATTGCTGGTTTTTTGCCGATGCTAACCTTTGTGATTCTATTGTTTGCAGGATACTACTATGTGCTACGAAAAGGCGGATTAAAATGGGATTAATTAGTTTTTCGAATAAATAAACACTCCCAATTCGTTTACATCTAACAATCGATTCAAATTTATGTCAAATCAAAATCCGTTTGGTGATGGTTTTGTAACAACCACTCTCGATGCACTCACAAATTGGGCGCGAGCCAATTCTCTTTGGCCGATGCCGATGGGACTTTCTTGCTGTGCAATTGAAATGATGGCTATGGCCGGTCCGAAGTATGATGTTTCGCGATTCGGCTCAGAGGTGTTCCGCTTTTCCCCTCGCCAAAGCGATTTGATGATTGTTGCTGGAACGGTGACTTATAAAATGGCTCATGTTGTCAAAAAAATTTGGGATCAAATGCCTGAGCCAAAATGGTGCATTGCAATGGGGGCTTGCAGTTCTACTGGCGGAATGTTTCGCTCTTATCCGGTTCTTCAAGGGGTTGATCAAATTATTCCTGTTGATGTTTACGTACCCGGATGCCCACCACGCCCTGATGCCGTGATTCACGCGCTTATGGAAATCCAAGAAAAAGTAAAACGGGAGAGACACTCCTTTCAAAATGCGCTTCTTTCTGATACCGCTTATACCAAGATTCTTCAAGCAGAAGAAAAAAATACACTCGTTTTGCAAAAGTAATTTGATTATGCTTTCGGCCAATTTGAAAAAATAGTTTTATGAGTATCTCATTCGATGAATTTTCAGCGCACTTTTCAAACGAAATTCGCGAAAAAACAACTTTCCGAGGTGAAACCACCTTTCTTATCAACCCGTTGGAAATCGAACGTGTTTGTATCTTTTTAAAATCCAAACTTGGCTTTACCTACCTTACTGATATTTGCGGTGCTGACCGGTTTACACCGGAAGATCGATTTGAAGTTGTCTATAATCTTTTCAATCCTGAATCGAAATTCCGCTTACGGCTCAAGGTTTGGGTTAATGAAGAAAATCCGGTAGTTCAAACTGTTACTAGCGTATGGCAATCGGCCAATTGGTATGAACGCGAAACTTACGATATGTATGGGGTCATCTTCAAAGGCCATCCCGATTTGAGACGAATGTACATGACGGAAGATTTCGAATATTTTCCACTTCGAAAGGAATATCCTTTAGTCGGTGTTGCAGGAAGCATTCCACTTCCAGAAATTGACCCAAAAGCCAATAATCGAGAAGCGGCCGAGCGTTATAACCGCGGCGAAACCGTATAACCCAATCATTCATTTCTATGTCGTTACACCAAGTATCAGAAATCGCAAGTGGGTACGAACAGTTGCCAAAGCCCCGTGCCACATTTGATAATCGCTTTGGCGAAAGAAAAAAAATTTATGAGGTTCTTGAAGATCGTGATACCACTATCGTCTTACAAGATGACCCGTTAGAATCAACGATGGTTTTGAATATGGGGCCACAGCACCCCGCAACTCACGGCGTACTTCGCGTAGTGCTTAAGCTTGATGGTGAAACTGTGCTTTCTGCTGTTCCAGAACTTGGCTACTTACATCGGGCGATGGAAAAACTCGCGGAAAACAAAACCTATCACGAATTCATGCCCTATACCGATCGGCTTGATTACATGTCGCCTTATTCCAATAATACGGCATTATGCTTAGCGGTCGAAAAACTTGGAGATATCAAAGTTCCCCCACGCGCTGTTTACATCCGAACCATTATGTGCGAACTCGCACGGATATCATCACATCTCTTGTGGCTTGGTACAATGGTTATGGATACCGGAGCTGTATCGATGTTCCTCTGGACTTTTGAAGAGCGTGAGCACATTTATAACATGTTCGATATGCTCACAGGTGCTCGATTCACGATTTCACACTGCCGTGTTGGAGGCGTCGCGTCCGATTTCTCATCTGAAATGGTGAACTACATGACCGGATGGCTTAAGGAATTCAAAAAGCGGATTCCGGAGTGGCGAATGATGCTTGACCGCAACCGCATTTTTATCGAAAGAATGGAAGGCATTGGCGTTATTTCTAAAGCAGACGCATTGGATTTGGGTCTCACCGGCCCAAATCTTCGTGCAAGCGGTGTTGCGATGGATGTTCGAAAAGATGAACCTTACTTGGCATATCCCGAACTCAACTTTAAGGTGCCTATTTTTGAAAATGGTGATTGCTACGCTCGGTACTTGGTTCGAATGGAAGAAATGGAGGAAAGTGTCAAACTCTTAGAGCAAGCTTTGAAAAAATTACCCAAAGGCGATGTACGTACCGATAACGCGAAAGTTTCTTACCCTTGGAAATCTGAAATCTATCACTCGATGGAAGCACTCATTCATGATTTTATGATGACCCACGAAGGGATTCAGATGCCCAAAGGTGAAATTTATCATGCCATTGAAGCGCCTAAAGGTGAACTTGGATTCTATTTGCAATCTGACGGCAGTGGTTATCCTTGGCGTTTGAAGATTCGAAGTCCTTCTTTTTGTAACCTTCAAGCCTTACCACATTTGGTAGAAGGCGGAATGATCGCTGATGTGGTGGTGAGTATAGGCAGCTTAGACCCGGTAATGGGAGAAGCAGATAAGTAAAAATAAAAATGTGACTAATATCTTAAGTGATATTCGTTTTAATTTTAAATAGTTTGAATCTGTGCTTAATTCAACGCTACTTTTTTTTTTATTGAATTCACTTTGCTGAACTGACTTTTTTATCTCGCAATCGGATATTCAACATTTCAACAGCAAATGAAAAAGCCATTGCAAAATAAACATACCCTTTAGGCACGTGGAATTTAAATCCTTCAGCTACAAGCAACATTCCAATCATCATCAAAAAAGAGAGCGCAAGAATTTTCATAGTGGGGTGGTGATGTATAAAATTCGAAACCGATTCTGAAAAAATGAGCATAACTCCCAATGACAAAAGTACCGCGATAATCATAATTGACACCTGCTGAACAAGCCCAATTGCGGTGATAATCGAATCGATTGAAAAAACCACATCAAGTACAATAATCTGAAAAATAACCGCAACAAATGTTGAGCCAACGCTTGAATTGGCTTTTTCATCTTCATTTTCAAATTTATTATGAATTTCCACTGTAGCCTTGGCGAGTAAAAACAGCCCTCCCATAAGGAGAATCAAATCCCTCCCACTGACATCTTGACCCATTACATGAAATAGTGGTGCTGTTAACGTAGCAAGCCACGAAATTGCAAATAACAGGCCGATTCGAAAGACCAATGCAAGCAGTAATCCGATTGTTCTTGCTTTACCTTGTTGGACTTTGGGGAGTTTTCCAACAATAATGGCGATAAAGATGATGTTATCGATACCCAACACAATTTCCATTACTGTCAGGCTTAATAAGCTAATCCAAGTATCAGGAAAAGAGAAAAGGGTTAATAAATCTCCCATAAATTTCTATTGATGCTCTCAATAGTTAAGTGAATAAAAAAACCCTATTCGAATGAATAGGGTTTTGAAATAAATCAAACGTTACACAGGAATTAAATCATAAAGTGGAAATTTTGAAGTTAGGGTTTTCACTTCTTCTTTTACCTCAGTGCACACTTTATGAATATTTGGACTTGAAGCCTCTGAAACCACACGGTGAATAAAATCAGCAACCTGTTCAGCTTCATTTTCTCTCATACCACGCGTCGTCATCGCAGCTGTTCCGAAACGAATCCCACTTGTAACAAATGCAGATTTATCGTCATACGGAACCATATTTTTATTGGCTGTAATACCGGCTTCATGTAAAAGATTTTCGGCATCCTTACCGCTGACGTTTTTATTTCTCAGGTCAATCAACATCAAGTGGTTATCTGTACCGCCTGAAACTATGGTGAATCCGTGTTGATTGAACCGAGCGGCCATTGCTGCTGCATTTGCCTTAACTTGAAGGATATATGTCTTAAAGTCGTCTTTCAATGCCTCACCAAATGCCACCGCTTTTGCCGCAATAATATGCATTAAAGGCCCGCCCTGAACACCGGGCATGACTTCAGTATCAAGTACTTCCGACATCAATTTGAGCCTTTCTCCGGTTTTTGTTTTTAATTTCAAACCCATCGGGTTTTCAAAATCCTGCCCCATCAAAATCATTCCGCCGCGAGGACCGCGCAGTGTTTTGTGTGTTGTGGTGGTTACAAAATGACAATATTGCATTGGATTATTCAGCAGCCCTTTTGCAATGAGCCCGGCAGGGTGGGCAATATCGGCCATCAGTAAGGCTCCTACTGAATCTGCAATTTCTCGAAATGCTTTATAATCCCAATCGCGAGAGTAGGCACTTGCACCACAAATCAGCAGTTTTGGTTTTACTTCCTTCGCCTTTTCAGCCACTTTATTCATATCGATTCTCCCTGCTAAAGCTCCGTCTTTTTCAACCCCATAAAAATTAGCTTGATAGAGCTTTCCCGAGAAATTAACCGGGCTGCCGTGAGTAAGATGCCCTCCGTGAGCAAGATCAAATCCTAAAATTTTGTCCCCCGGTTTTAAGACTGCAAAAAACACCGCCATATTCGCGTTCGAACCTGAGTGAGGTTGGACATTCGCGTATGCAGCACCGAAAAGCATTTTGGCACGGTCTCGAGCAAGATTTTCAGCGATATCCACGAACTCGCATCCACCATAGTATCGCTTGCCCGGATAACCCTCGGCATATTTATTGGTCATTACTGAACCGCAGGCTTCCATTACCGCTTTGCTGGTAAAATTTTCGGAAGCGATAAGCTCTATGGTATCGGTTTGGCGCTCTAATTCACTTTGTATTGACGCATAAAGTTCAGGATCTTTTAAGCGAAGTTCAAGATTGCGATCGTTTTCCATTGTTCTCTCCCGTTGTCTTTAGAAAAATTTGAATTGAACATACTTTGAGGGGTTTCTCTTTAAATCGACTAACAAAGAATCAAGTGAAGTGACTGTTTGAGTAAGATTGTCATATAACTTAGGGTCTTTTAATAGCTTACCGACAGTTCCGTTTGGATTTTGAATCTCCGCCATTAAAGAATCAAGTCTTTTAAGAGATGAGTTAAGATTATTGTAAAGCGCTTCATCTTTAATGAGTTTGCCGGCTGTTCCGTTTCCGTTTTTCAATGATTCTGCAATCTCTTTCAATGACGCGGTGGTTTCCTTAATATTTTGTGCCATTTCAGCATCGGTCATCAGCATACGAAGCGGCCCCTTTCCATAAGCAAGGTCGCTCGATAGTTTTTCGATGTTATTCAGCGTTCGATTCAGTCGTACAAGCGGGTCGTTTGTTATCAGCAATTGTCCGATTGTTCCTTCTCCGCGGTTTATTTTTCCAAATGTCATTCGAAGTGAATCGATCATAAAGCGTGCACTATTCATCAAATCCGGTAATCCGGGTTCAGAAAACACAAGCAATTCTTCTCCTTCATTCAATAGTTTTCCGTTTCCGGGGATAATATCAACATACTTATCTCCCAAAACCCCTTGAGATTTAATGATTGCCAAAGCATCATCTGTGATTAGATAAGCGTAATCGGTAACAATCTCCAATTCAATTTTCACCCCAATGGCGCCATCTCTTCTTTCGAAATCCATTTTAGAGACTACACCCACCTTTTTACCGGCAACAGCAACAAGATTAGCCACTGCAAGCCCTTGAATATCTTTCGAAAACATCGTGTAATGGCTTTTCGTGCTTGTAAAGCTGGTATTTTTTCCAATAACCAAAGCCAATAGACCGGTAAAAAAAAGACCAATGGTAAATATGATTCCGGTTTGGAGATTTTTCCATTTAACCTGTTCTGTCATTCTCTGCTAATTCGATATTATATTTCTTACCCCTGAATCAATCCTCAAAGCTCGCCGCTTTCTTCGTTGGTTAAAAACGACTGAATAAACGGATGTTTAGAATGATGCAACTGTTCAGGCGTATCATTAAAGACAATTTCGCCACCGTAA
Source organism: Chloroherpetonaceae bacterium (assembly GCA_033763895.1). Lineage (NCBI taxonomy): Bacteria > Pseudomonadati > Chlorobiota > Chlorobiia > Chlorobiales > Chloroherpetonaceae > Chloroherpetonaceae bacterium. Next base: position 40,879 of record JANRJQ010000004.1, read on the forward strand.
AGAACGGCCACTTTACCTGCAACGCCAAAAACATCCGTTACAATGTGTGTTATCATTACGGCACCCAAGCCGATTTCCGCGCGAAGTCGCTTTATAACTTCTAATATTTTTTTTGCGCTAATTGGATCAAGACCGGCTGTAGGCTCATCAAGCAAAATCATACCGGGTTGAAAAATAAGTGCGCGCCCGATTGCGACGCGCTTTTTCATTCCACCAGAAAGGCTTTCTGGTAAAAGGTTCTCGTACCCTTCAAGTCCTGCAAATTTGATTTGCTCTCGCACTCTTTTTGAAATTTCATCTTCAGAGAGCTTTAAATTTTCCCGAAGAAAAAATCCCATATTCTCACTGATCGTCATTGAGTCGAAGAGAGCATTACCTTGAAATACAATTCCCATTTTCTGACGAAATGGAAAGAGTTCCTCCTCTTCCAAAGGCGTTATATCAACACCATTGATAAATACCTGCCCACTTGATGGTTTTATTAATCCAAGCATCAATTTAATAATCGTGCTTTTGCCAACTCCAGATGGCCCTAGGATGACAAAGATTTCACCTTTTTCGAAGGAGAGGTTTATGTTTCTTAAAATCTCCCGCTTCCCATAGCGAAGACTGACATTTCGAAGTTCAATCATATCGCCTAATTCTTATCGATGAAATCGTGGACGATTTTTGAAAGGTAAAAATTCAGAACCATCACAAGCCCCGATGAAACCACAATTCCTTTAATGGTTGATTCCCCTACGCCAACCGTTCCACCTTTTGCAGAAAAGCCATTATAGCAGCTCACCAATGTAATCATCACGGCAAAAACAGGCGGCTTAATTGAAAAAGTGATAAAATCGCGGTAATTCAGATAGCGAATACTGGAATTCCAATAAATGCCGGGATCGAGATGCAAATAATTTTCCGCGATGTATGAACCGCCAATCAGTCCGATAGCAATAGAAAAGGCCGTTAGCGGTAAAAACATTATCAATGAAGCCACAAGCCTTGGCACGACTAATTTTGCAATTGGATCAGTGCCAAAAGCACGAAGCGCATCAATTTGTTCGGAAATTTTCATTGCACCGAGTTCGGATCCGTTTCTTGCGCCAACCCTTGCCGAGAGCATTAATCCCGTGACCATTGGTCCTAGCTCTCGAATCACAGAAAAGGCTGTGGTTCTCCCAGTCAGCCCCTTCGCCCCAAAATCGGTTAAAATATTTCCTACCTCCATCACGAGAAGCGATCCAATTGAAACGGAACTCACAAAAACAATCGGAAGAGATTCCGTTCCACTAATAAACGCCTGATTCATTGTGTCTTTCCAGTAGCGTTTTGTAGAACCGAGCATTCGGAAGGCATGCAAAGAAAAGCCAAAAAAATCTTGCATCATTTCAAAAAAGCTTTTGAAACGATCGTTAATTTTCTCAGTGTATCGAAGGGCAGATTGCAACATGAATTGGTGTCAAAATGTAAATTTAAGGCGCAAAATTAAGGAAATCCAACGCCATATTGAATAAATATTTACTTCGGTAAAACGGGGAAAAAACGAAAGCAGCAGGTGTAAGCCGAATTCTGTTCACTTCCAATTCTGGAAATGGACGACCATTGATCTTTGCGACTCACCCAAGTTTACCCGATTGCTCGGCACTTGCGGGCAACAAGTGAATGCATTTCTGCATTATAAACCTATACATAGTCTTGCATCGGGGAGGTTTGCCGTGCGCGGCTTTTACAAGCTCGCCGGTGGTCTCTTACACCGCCATTTCACCCTTACCTCAAAGAGGCGGTTTATTTTCTGTTGCACTATCTGTCGCGAATTTCTTTCGAAAAACGCGCCCTGACTTGCGCCGAAGCCTTGTCAGGCACCCTGCCCTATGATGTTCGGACTTTCCTCAGTTTTCACCGCGGCCGTCGCCCTGCTGCTTAGGGCGTCAATTTAAAGAAAAAACGGGATTAGAATGTTAAATCGCGCCTAATTCGTAGTTGAAAGTTCCTTTTCAACTTCATTGAAAATACTCGGGCTTATTACCATCCGGCCGCAGCTTTCGCAGATATAAAAATTTCCGCGGCTGATGGTTCCGTGACTTTCTTTTGGGACGATGTAATTGCAACCGGTACATGAATTGCGTTCAAACCGAACAATAGGATCTTCAATTTCCCGTCTGCGAAGATTATCGTAGCGAAACAAGGCCGTATTCCCGAATTGTATAATAGCTGAGCGTTTGGCCTCAATTTTCTCGCGCAAAACTTTAACTTCCTCTTCAGTTTCCGCACTGATTTTAGAGAGGTCTTGAGATTTTTTTTCAGATTCCTCAGAAGCCTTGTTGAAGAGATTTTGGAGGAATTCGGTGGGTAAATCGCGTTCATCAATTTCATCGGCACGATTATCCGAAATTAACGATTTGCTTTTCTCTTCAATTTCCATTCGATTCATGACTTCTTGATCAATGGTTTGAATTTGAAATTCATACTTCTTGATCTCGTAATCTTCGTGGTCAATTTGCTTCGAAAACGCATCGTATTCACGATTGTTTCGAGCGCTTTTCTGCTGCTCTTTGTACTTTTCGATTTTTTCTTGCGAACTTTTTATTTCTAATCGAAGCAAATCCTTTTTTACTGTAGCTTCCTTTTCAATTTTCTCTCGATCTTGAAGAATGGCATAAATTCTATTTGCTTTATTTTTGAGACCTTCGATAACCTCCGGAAGCTCTTCTTGCTCGCTCAAAATATCACGCAAGTCATTGTCAAGATGTTGTAATTCTAGTAGGGCTTTTAATTCTTCGCGCACGGTGTTTGTAAGTTTAGTTTAAGCAAAGTGAAATTCTTAGAGGCAAAAAAAAAGCGCCTAACATTTTGCTTGACAAAATGAAAGGCGCTCGAAAAACCGTCAGGGTTCTGAACTAGACTATTTTCAAGGTACAATTTTGACCGTTTCAACATAACCACTAAAGTTGGTGCCGAGGAGGAGACTCGAACTCCTATGCCTCGCGGCGCTCGCACCTGAAACGAGTGCGTCTACCAATTCCGCCACCTCGGCAAAAATAATGGTTAAGATACAACAGATTTCTAAATTATTAAATATTCATTTAGCTAAATCAACACCATTTTTTTCAAAAAACTGAACTTGCCTTTCACTTGTTTTCAATTTGCTATTTTAATGTTTGAGATTTAAAGAATATTTCGAAACACTTATGAATAATACAGCTTTTGACACCATTGAAGACGCTCTCGAAGACCTAAAAAATGGAAAGTTAATAATTGTCGTTGATGATGAAGACCGTGAAAATGAGGGTGATCTTGTCGGTGTGGCTGAAACCATAACCCCAGAACAGGTTAATTTTATCACCAAAGAAGCGCGCGGCTTACTTTGCGCACCGATGACCCGTTTAAGAGCACAAGAGCTTGAACTGGACATGATGGTCAGTAACAACACTTCACTACACGAAACCGCGTTCACCATTTCTGTGGATAGCAAGTTGCCCGGAACTTCAACCGGAATTTCCGCACACGACCGTGCTGTTACCATCCGCCAGCTTGCTGATCCACTCACCAAACCATCGGACTTGGCTCGTCCGGGTCATATTTTCCCCCTTCGTTCAATGGAAGGCGGAGTTCTTCGCCGAGTAGGTCATACCGAGGCTTCTGTCGATTTAGCACGCTTGGCAGGATTTCGACCTGTTGGGGTCATTTGCGAAATTTTAGCCGAAGATGGAACAATGGCGCGGTTACCCGAGCTTATCCAAATGAAGAAAAAATTTGGATTAAAACTCGTAACAATCAAAGATCTTGTTGCTTACCGTATGCAACGCGAAAAGCTTGTCAAAAGGGCAGTTGAAGTGAATCTGCCTACGCATTTAGGAACATTTAGGCTCATCGCTTACGAAACTTGTGTTGATGATAAAAATCATCTTGCTTTGGTTAAGGGCGATGTTTCGAACGGAGAACCCGTGCTTTTGAGAATGCACTCCTCTTGTGCCACCGGCGATCTCTTTGGCTCAATGCGTTGCGATTGCGGTGAACAGCTCGCAACTGCAATGATGATGATTGAGCGTGAAGGTCGAGGCGTTGTGGTTTACATTATGCAAGAAGGGCGTGGAATCGGTCTGATCAACAAACTGAAGGCTTACAATTTGCAAGATGAGGGCTATGACACCGTAGAAGCCAATGAAAAACTTGGCTTTAAAGCTGACCTACGTGATTATGGTATTGGCGCACAAATTCTATTGGATCTTGGAGTAAAAAAAATGAAATTGATGACCAACAATCCGAAAAAAGTTGTAGGGCTTCAAGGTTACGGGTTAGAAGTCACGGAGCGTGTTGCCCTTGAAATTCCAACCAATGAAATCAACAAAGGGTATATGGAGACCAAACGCGAAAAAATGGGTCACATCATTTCAGGAGAAAAGGCCGCAACGGAACTTCTTGCACAGAAAATTTTTGGTCATCATTAATCAAAATAACTAATAGCTGATTTCTCAGAAAGGCTTTTACTCCATTGATAGCCATTATCCTTTTTGTAAAAGCCTTTCTTAGTCAAGAAATCTCAATCACCCGTTTTAATTAAGATGATTATTTCAAATCCTTCGCTAAGATTTCTTTTACCCAAGCTTTTTTTCCATCCCAAGTAAATACCTCAATCACCAATTTTCGCTCAGTCCCTTTTCCTTCAAGTTTCAGCAATCCAAAGTTTCGTTCGGAGAGATATGTTTCTGGAATGAGAAAGTCATTTACTTCGTCACGCATTTGATATGTACCCGATGTTAAAGGAGAAACGGTTAAATCATAAAGTGGATAAGTCCCTTCACGATTCATTTTGCTTAATGAAGTGTAGTGACGGTCTCCGGTTAAAAAGATTACACCGGAGATTTTTTCTGCTAAAATTGCATCAAGTAATTTTTTTCGTTCCTCAGGGTAAGTTGAAAAATTCTCGTGAATTGCCGCGCTATTTAACACTTGCCCTCCAATTACAATAAATTTGAAAGTCGCTTGGCTCGAACTTAGTGAATTGATGAGCCATTCGAATTGGCTTTCGCCAATGATTTCTCGTTTTCCGGTTCTTCGTTTATTAGGAGATTTGAACCATCGATCATCCAAAAGAAAGAATTCCGCGTCAGACCATCGAAATGAAGTTGTTATCCCATTTTTTCCATCCATTCCGTAAGTTGGATTTCCCCAAAAAAGGGTGAAGGCCTCTCGTGTCAATTGTTTGCCAATAAAACTATTATCGGCATCGTTTGAGCCATAGTCATGATCATCCCAAATTGCGTAGTGATGAACAGAGGCAAGAAGGGGTTGTAATTCTTTTAATTCTCGCGTATGTGAATAGCGATACAATATTCCGCTTCGGGAGCCCCAATCAGGATCTCTTAAATAGGTGTTATCACCTAACCAAACCATAAAGTCGGGCGATTTTCCTGCGATTGTAGAAAAAATATCATAGTGCTCACCATACGGTTTTCCCGAACGATCAAACCGCTCTTCATTGATATAAGCGCAACTTCCAATAGCAAAAGTGACATTAGGAGCGTCTTTTCGCCATTGCCAAAGAGAAAGTGTTTGAAATACTTGAGGGTATTGAGCGGGTTGGCGTTTTCCATTGATAACAATCCAATAGACATATCTTTTCCCCGGCTCCAGATCAGCCGCAATGAGTTTGGCAGTAAAAGCTTTTTCCCTTTCCGTCTTCACACGGTTGGTGGAGCCAATTGCTTCATTTTTAATCCCTTCTTCAATGTACTCAGCCCAAACCTCGCACTCTGCAAGTGTTTGTACCCAAATGAGAACTTCACGCATTTCAGAGTAGCCGAGCATTGGGCCGGAGCGAATTGAATTGTTTCTAGAAATTTTTCGGGTTTGTGCAGGTAATTCTTGTAAAAGAAGTGAAAAAAACAGTAAAACAAAAATGAATTGGAGAATTGGAATGATGAAATGTTTTTTGCTTAAGGTTGGGCGAAATTGCATTGTCCTCTTTGAATTTGAATTGAATTATATGGTTTTACTTCGTTAACTTAACTTAGTTAAGTTTGTGTTTTAGTTCAAATTTTTAAGGTATTTATTACAAAACTTTAAAGCCTATCCTGAGGGTGAAAGTCATTCATCAAGAATTGGTTAAGCCAAAAAAAGATTACTCGTTGGATTTTGCAATTCGTACATTTTCTTCTCTTTACGGGTCAATTGTGAAACCAATGTTTGGTGGTGTTACAGTTTACCAAATGCGTGGTGAAAATCGAATGATGCTAATTTATTCGGGTGGAACCGAAGAAAGCGGAAGTTGGTCGAAGGGAAAAGGGTTGATTGATGAGTGGAGAGGATGTTCGTTTATGACATCACAAGAGCATCATCGTGAATTAATCAGTCGATTTCCCTCCTTAAAGCCACAACAAACTCTCCCAAAGTGGCTTCACATTAGTGATTTAAATCCTCAGTATGAAACAGTAGTAAAGTCGCTTTTTCATTTGGCTGCAAATGAAAGTCCCTTAATTGGAATTATTTCAAACCCCAAGCCAAAGAAAAAAAGGAAAACCGTACTCAACTAAGTAAAAATATTTTTTCATTCGAATCATTATTTTCCGTGACAGACGCTTCACATCAATCATCATCTAAAAAAAAGTTTTATTTCTTCGGGACACTCGGCTTGGTTATCATTCTTGTCCTATTGATTCGTTCTTACATTGTCCATAACGCTTTTGAAAAAACGTCAAAAGGTCTTGAAAGAAAGTATCACATCAAACTCTCGGCGGAATCAATTTCTGCGTCTGCGTTACGCTCGGTATCACTTGAAAATGTTACAATAACCCCGCTTGATGCACCCGAAGACACCCTTCTATTCATTGAAACTCTTGATGCATCGGTAAGACTCTTACCTTTAATGAACGGTGATTTGCGTTTAAAGACACTTGAGGCAAAGAGGCTTTCATTAAAACTGCAAGAATACAATGATTCTCTTTCAAATTTCGGAGCCATTTTAGAGGCATTTCAACACTCTCAAACCCTTGATACTCTTAGAAAAATAAAATCGGAGAATTTGGGTTGGAATATTCGATCAAAAAATCTGCTTCGTTTATTGTACTCTCAAATTCCCGATGCTATTCGAATTGATAATTTATCAGTCTTTTATTCGAGCATTACAGATTCTGTTTCGCTTGCTCTTGAAATTCCTCAGTTCGTGATGCAGGATAATTTTTTTAGAGCGAGTGTCTCTCTTTCAGAAAGGAATATTCTTCCATACTCGGTTCAAGAGGAAACACAGCGGTTTATCGTTTCAGGATTACTTAATCGAAAACGTGAATCTGCGGAAGTGAATCTTTATGGCGCTCCGTTTATTTCACTCCCATATTTTAAAAATAAATTTGGCCTAGTAGCTAAAGCAAAAGATCTGACGTTCAAAGTTGATCCGGCAGAAACTGAGGATTCATATTTGAAGGTGGGATCGCTGTTTAGTGTCAATCAGATTCAATTATATCATCCGAAAATTTCTACTGATACTCTTTCGCTTGAAAAAGGGTCGTTGAACGCCATTTTTCGAATCGATTCTAAAGCGATAGTCGTTGAACCCGAAACGCAACTCTCATTTTCAACAGAAGGCGTTGATTCAATGAATGTTCTGCTTTCATTATGGTTTGATCGTTCCGATTCACTTCAAGTTGGATTGCAATTAAAAACCGATACACTTTCTGCGACTCGCTTTTTCGAATCGCTTCCTTTAGCAATGCGAAAAGATTTAGGTGAAATGCGATTTAAAGGCAAACTGGCATATTCGCTTTACCTCAACATTGATTGGAGAAAATTAGATGAAGTCATCTTAGAATCCTCTGTTTATACGGATTCATTTAAGGTGTTAGATTATGGGAATATTGATTTCCAAAAGCTTACAGGGAAATTCTCACATGAAGCTAAGGAAAAGGATTCAAGAACCGCGCGGGTCATCGAACTCAATCCTTCAAATCAAAGTTTTACCCCGTTAGTTCAAATTCCAAAACATCTTATCGGCGCCGTTCTTACCAATGAAGATGGCGGATTTTTCCTTCATCGCGGATTTAATGAAGCCTCATTCGCAACGGCTATTGCTGATAATATTCGTCGTTCAGAATTTGTCAGAGGGGGAAGTACCATTTCGATGCAGTTGGTAAAAAACATTTATCTCAATCGAAAGAAAACTCTTGCGAGGAAGTTTGAAGAGATTTGGATTGTTTGGCTTTTGGAAAGAAGCGGTTTTGTGAGTAAAGAAAGGTTACTTGAAATTTATCTTAACATCATTGAATGGGGGCCGAATGTCTATGGTATTGCAGAGGCATCACAATTTTATTTTTCAAAACGCCCTTCTCAACTTACGCTTGAAGAATCATTGTTTTTAGGAAGTATTATCCCATCTCCGAAACGATTTTTTTGGGCATTTAAGGAGGGAAAGCTTCGTGAGGAACGTGTTGAACAAATGAGTTTTGTACTGCAAAAAATGAAAGAGCGTCAATACACAAAAGACTCAACGCTTTCGGGGAACCTTAGGTTAACAGGTAAGGCCGCTTCGATGCTTAAGTTCTCTATGCCTCTTTCAGACACGCTTCAAATGAATGATGAATAAAGGACTTATTACTTGAACAAGGTTATTTAGCATCAATTGACCGACGGAATGAGCTTATTTTCACGATTATCAAAAATCTTAAAGGCTGAACTTCGCACAAGGCTTCATTACTTGCAAGATGAGGAGTTCAGAAAGTTTTACATCGAATACCTTAAGAAGAAAAAATCGCAGGGGAATTACTCAGGCTCTTTTGGTTCAAAACGAAGCGAAACTTTTTTTGAATCTGAACAAGAATGGTTTTATGACCGCTACAACCGGTTTTATTCTTCCGAGGGCAATCCAAAAACGGAAAGCGGCAATTATCGACAAAAAAGTTACAGCACCCCGAGAGAACCAGATAAAGATCCTATCCTTGCTGCTTACTATGCAAATTTAGAACTTCCATACGGCTCGGATTCCGAAACCGTTCGTAAGGCTTGGCTTAACCTTGTCCGAAAGTATCATCCTGATAAATTCAATGGCGATCCAGAAAAACAGAAACTTGCAACCGAGATTACCAAAGGGATTAATACAGCTTATCAAGAACTGACACGATATCTTAAAGGTAAGAAATAGCCTTTGATTGAACCCTTTTCGACGTCATTATATGAACTTTTTTGAAGTAACTTATCTTAGCTAAAAAAGTATAATCAAACCGTCTTTACACCTAAAAACTTCTACTTTTATGCCACAAAACCAAACAGTACCATCGGAAAAATTCCAGCAAATAAAAGCTTTGCTACTTGAAATGGAAATGAAGATCATTCAAGAGGACACCAATGAAGAACTCTTTGTTGTCGATGATGAAGAAAATGGGATAAAAAATCTTATCATCGATCTTGAACCGCCGCTTGTGGTTCTTGAACAACTCATTATGCCAATCAAAGGTGAGCGAGGGGAATTGTACAAAAGACTTCTTCAAATGAATGAAACACTGGTTCACGGCGCTTTTGCAATTGATGCAAAAGAGCGATTTGTGTTTTTCCGAGATACCCTTCAAATTGAAAACCTTGACTCGAATGAACTTCAAGGAAGTATTCGCGCACTCTCATTAGCAATGGCTGAACATAGCAGCGAATTGCTCAAATATGCTCATCAATCTTAAACATCAATCATTCGGAGGAAATATGAATCTCTTTAAACGCATTTTTAAAGTTACTCAGTCGGAAGCACATTCGATTGTCGATAAACTTGAAGACCCGATAAAGCTCACCGAACAAGGAATCCGTGATTTAAAAAACGATCTTCAGCAATCGATGATGGCCCTTGCCCAAGTAAAAGCCAGTGCTGTAAGATTGAGAAAAGACGGTGAAGATCAGCAGCGAATTTCTGATGAAATGGAACGAAAAGCGATGCTGCTTCTTCAACGCGCACAAAAGGGAGAAATCAATACAGCAGAAGCAGAGAAACTTGCACTTGAAGCGATGAATCGTAAAAACGACGCTTCACAGCGTGCAGTTACTTTAATTACTGATGGGCAAAAACAGCAAGCAATGGCTGACCAACTTCAATCAAAGATTGAAAAGCTGAAAAACACCATCACTAAATATGAGAATGAATTAATTACGCTTCGAGCTCGCGCACAAACCGCACAAGCAACACGAAAAATCAATCAACAACTTTCAAATGTTGACTCAGGTGGAACTGTCGCGATGCTTGAAAAAATGAAAACCAAGGTGATTGAAGAAGAGTCGCTGGCGGAAGCTTACGGTCAACTTGCTGATGTGAATGTTTCATTAGACGAAAAAATCGAAAAGGCACTTGCAGAACCGTCACCCTCTCAAGCCAACGATACCTTAGCAGAGCTCAAGCGAAAAATGGGAATCTTACCTCCCGCATAATTCTTTCATCGGATCATTGGCAAAAAACGAGGCAGTTTGCCTCGTTTTTTTTATTCCTCCCAAACAAACTCAAAAAGGAAGATTGAAAGCACCATCATGATGATATCGTAAGCAGTTAGGAGTTTAAGAAAATTCTCAGCACGGAAAAACGGTGCATCTGGTTCCGTCGCGACTTCAGTTGCTTTAACCACCAAAATGATTACCGGAAGTATTGGTACAAACGATAAAGCGGCAAATAATCCGCTCTTTCCGTTGGTCATAGAAACAATAGCACTGATTAATGTAAGAACGATGGCAGTCCCTATCGCCCCTAAAAACATCGTAACGGAAAATATTAGCGTGTTTTCAATTTGCAGTTGAAGAAAGGCTGAATAAAGAAGTGCAATAAGAAGATTGATAAATAAAGAGAAAATTAAATTGACAAAGAACTTTGCCCCAAAAATGACATCCGTGGAATAAGATAACTTTAATAATAAAGAAGTTCCTCTCTCCCCTTCGCTAATAAAGCCTCTTTGAAGCGCCGTCATAGCCGCAAAGAAAATCGTGTTCCACATCAAGGTAGCAACAACATCATTTCTTAAGCGGGAGTCACCAACTGAAAAAAGAACCAGAGATACTGAGATCAAAACAAAAAGTAAAATGGCATTAAACCCGTACTTATTTCTAGACTCCAAAAGCACATCTTTTGAAATCAATCGAAAAATATCTTTGGCTTCGTTAATCACTTTTTTCATCATTCACTGTCTCATTAAGAGAAATTCGCTAATGAGAAGGCTCGCATGTTTTACTTAGAAAAAATTTAACCCTTTTTGTTTCATCTCAATTCGCATGCATGTTCAATACACTTATCAATTTTGAAGCAAGTAAATCATTCTCGTTTTTAGAATCAACACCAAATTCCACCCCGATTTCTAAATAGAAACAAGCATCTTTTGCCAGCCTTCCAAAAATTTGTTCATTTGCCTTTAATCGAAAGTAATCTTTTTCGGTTGTTACAATAAGGTTAATCCCCTTTCTCAATCTTCTTAAAAGAATATCTTCAATATCCCTTTCTTGAAAAATGTAATGATCAGGGAATACTTTGAATTCGTCAACCAAGAGTCCTGCATATTCAAGTGTCTCCCGAAAACTATTTGGGTCGCCTATGCCGCAAAAAGCAAACACCGAAGTGTAATTGAAATTATTCTTTCCTAAGTCGATCAATTCTCCGGTTGCAAAACTTCTTAAGCCTTTAATCACCATAGTTGTTTTCACGATAGGTTTGTGGTATGGTGCAATTTCTTTTGTTATTTGTTTAATGGGTGAATAACGATCAACTTTTGAAAGTAGAATAAAGTCTGCCCGTTTAATCCCATCAACACTCTCTCGTAATCTTCCGAGAGGAATCAAGAAATCTTCAAATGGAGAACGCAGGGGATTAATCACTAAAAGATCCAAATCTCGACGAATTGATTGATGTTGAAATCCATCATCTAAAAGAATGACATCAGGAAGGTGGTTTCCAAAATCTCGTAAGATTAATTCGACACCTTCGGAACGAACTTCTGCGACAACAACAATCGTTTTCGGATTTCGCCTTGCAAGCATTAAAGGCTCATCACCTGCTTCGCTTGCACTAAGCCTTACTAAATTTCCATCGCAAACCGTAAGCGTACCTTTGGTTTTTCTGCCGTATCCCCTAGATATTACGGCCACTCGCACATTTTGAGATAAATAAAATTGAATCAACCAATCGACAATCGGCGTCTTCCCTTCGCCACCAACCGAGAGATTCCCAACCGAGACTACTGGAATTGGCGAATTGTAAACCTTTAAAAACCCCTTTTCAAATGCCTTATTTCTTAGCGTAGTTATGAATTCATAAAATAAAGCAAGTGCCTTTAAGGCTAATTTCATAACCGATTCATTGAATTGAAAAGATTTAAAATAAAAAAGCATTGGCAAGATTCTTACCAATGCTTCTGATGAAAGGTAAATTTATTTCTTTCGGAAGGGTTCAATGTCTCCGGGGTTTCTCAGCATTTTATTGACTTCCATAATATGAAGCTCTTCATCATGTATCATTTGACGAGCATACTCTTCCAAAAGCACCGATTTGCCTTCAACACAGTCAAGCAGATCTTTGTATAGTGAAAGACCCATTTCTTCATGCTCAAGGGATTCACGAAGTATCGCACCGATATCATGATTTTCAGTTTCTAGCAATTGACCAATTCCAAGTGAAGGATGCTCACCCAATCCCGTAATCAATTCGCCCGCCTGATGAGCATGTGTGAGCGATTCACTCGCTTGAGTTCTAAGCCAAGAGACGATTGGAATTCGATTATACCCGTATATCATAAATGAATAATGGGTGTAGCGAACAACACCTGCAAGTTCAGCTTCTAAAATCTTGTTCAAAATTTTAACAGCTTCTTTCAAAATCGAAGAATCTGCCGCTGAATGCTCTTGATGCTTCATTTGTGATTTTTTGTTCTTTTTATCTGACATGCGAAAATCTAAAGTATTTATTAATGAAAACATGAATAAACATACATTTTTTTATCTGTACATTTCGTAGATGATTCTTAAAATCAATCTGTTTGTACTTCGTCTAATTTTGATTCTGTTGTTATGGCGGATTTAAATAACCTTAGCTCTCTTCCACAAAACACACTTTTGCTTCTCAAAAAAGCGAAGTCTTCTTCATCTTCCCTTTTACGGCTCACAACAAAAGAAGCAGAGGACGCACTTTCTAAAATTGCAATCGAGTTAGAAAAATATTCTCAACGGATACTTGAAGCCAATTCGCGAGACTTGAAGAAAATGGACCCCAATAATCCTAAGTATGATCGTCTTCTCCTTTCTCCTTCAAGGCTTGAATCAATTCTAAAGGATATGAGGCGCGTTTCTTTGCTACCATCGCCAATTGGTACTGTGTTGGAGAGAAAAAAGCTTGAGAATGGTTTAACTCTTGAAAAGATTCGCGTTCCTTTAGGCTCTGTGGGTGTCATCTATGAAGCCCGCCCCAATGTTACTTTTGACGTTTTTGCGCTTTGCTTCAAATCTGGAAATGTTTGCATACTCAAAGGCGGAAGTGATGCTGAAGAAACCAATCGAGCAGCGGTTCAAGCCATTCAAGAGATTCTTACATCCTTAGGGCTGAATCCTTCAATCATTACACTTCTTCCAATTGAACGAGCAGCAACAGATATTTTGCTTTCTGCAAGAGAGTATGTTGATGTTCTCATCCCAAGAGGAAGTCAAGAATTGATTCAATTCGTAAGAGAAAAATCCCTTGTAGCGGTAATTGAAACCGGCGCAGGAATCGTTCATACTTATTTCGACCAATCAGGCGATTTAGAAAAAGGAAAAGAAATAATATATAATGCAAAAACTCGCCGCCCCAGTGTTTGTAATAGTCTTGATACCCTAATTATTCATCGAAGCCGTCTAAACGACCTGATTCCATTAGTTCGTCCATTACTTGAAAAGCGTGTTCTGATTTACGCCGATGAACTTTCGTTCAAAACCCTTGATGGTAATTATCCGTATTTAGAAAAAGCAACTGAGGAACATTTTGGAATCGAATTTTTATCTCTCACATTATCAGTTAAAACCGTTGATACTTTCGAGCACGCCTTAGCTCACATAGCTCAATTCAGCTCAAAACATAGTGAAGCCATAATCTCTGAAGATGCGGGAGTTATTGAAGACTTTCTCAATTTGGTAGATGCTGCCGCAGTCTATGCCAATGCTTCAACTGCTTTTACAGATGGCGGTGAATTCGGAATGGGGGCAGAAATCGGAATTAGCACACAAAAGCTCCACGCCCGTGGCCCAATGGCACTTCCTGAGCTTTGTACTTATAAATGGAAAATTCGTGGAGATGGACAGGTTCGATAAAAAAGAGCGCCTTCTTGGCGCTCTTTTTCTTAACAAGGTTGTTTGAAGCTTTAATTCATTGAAACCACACTCGTTATCTTTTGAGCGGCATCGCCCAATCCCTCCGCGCCAATGAGATTAAGACCGGATTCATCTAACATTTGTCGTGCAATATCGGCATTGGTTCCAGCCAAGCGAACAATAACAGGCACTTGAATATTTATCCCTTTTGCAGCTTCAATAATTCCGGCGGCAACACGGTCACATCGAACAATCCCTCCAAAAATGTTAACAAAAATGGCTTTGACATTTTTATCTCCCAAGATAATCCGAAATCCCTCCTGTACGGTCTTTGCACTTGCCCCACCGCCTACATCCAAAAAGTTAGCCGGTTTTGCCCCTGCAAGTTTTATCACATCCATCGTTGCCATAGCAAGTCCGGCACCATTTACCATACAGCCAACATTTCCATCCAAGCGAACATAGTTTAAGTTTGAACGAGAGGCTTCTACTTCAAGCGGATCCTCCTCTGTTTCATCACGTAATGCCGCATATTCTTTGTGTCGAAATAGCGCGTTCTCATCCAAGTTAATCTTCGCGTCCAAAGCAAGAACGCGTCCCTCCTTAGTCACCACCAATGGATTAATCTCTGCAATTGAGGCATCTGATTTCAGAAAAGCATCATAAAGAGCATGAATAAATTGCACAGCGTTTTTGTATTGATCTCCTGAAAGACCTAAGAATAACGCTGCTTCCCGTGCTTGAAATGCTTGAAGACCAAGAGTCGGATGAATGTGAATCTTTAATAATTTTTCAGGTGCTTCCTCAGCCACTTTTTCAATTTCCATTCCACCTTCAGTTGAAACCATCAAAACATTCATTGATACAGCACGGTCAAGCGTAATTCCAAGGTAAAACTCCTTTTCGATTGCCATTCCCTCTTCAACAATTAACCGTCGAACGATCTTCCCCTCAGGTCCTGTTTGGTGGGTGACAAGTTTAGCACCGATTAAGCGACTTGCCACTTGAAACGCTTCTTCCGCCGAACCAACAACCTTTACTCCGCCTGCCTTACCTCTTCCGCCTGCATGAATCTGTGCCTTTACAACCACTTTTCCTCCCCCTTGTGCAGAAAGCATTTTTTCAGCTTCAACTTTTGCGTCTTCTGCGTTGTAAACAACAACATTTTTTGGGACAGAAACGCCATATTGCTTTAACAAATCTTTTGCTTGATGCTCGTGAATATTCATTGATTTACAGAATAGATTTAAAAATTATTTTCTTTTAATGTTTACAAAATGTTTTATGAAGTTTTTAACTGCGATACTTTGAAACTATCATTTCAGCCTCTTCTTCAACTGAGCGCATGATTTCATTAAATGGCACCTCGCCCAATTCCATCCGAATTCCTTCAAAATTTCGACGATGTAATTCAGCTTCCTCTTCTTCCAAAGAACTTGAAAGCAAATGTGAAACATAAAGATACTTAACCGCTTCAAAGTCACTTTTTGTATGATGCAAAAAAATTCCAAGTTGAGAAGCAGCCGCAGCGACTCCGGAAATATTTTTCAATTGATCTTGCGTTTCAAAAATTTCTAAAAATTTCGCTCGTGCTTTTTTCATTTGACCATTCGAAGCATAAATCGCCGCTAATTGATTTCTGGTAGCCATTGCACCCATCATGTTTTCTAATTCATCTAATTCACCAATAGCCTTCTCCATCGCCTCTGTTGCTTCCAACATTCGGTTAAGAACCAAACAAACTGATGCGAATTGAAGACGAATCATCACCGTTAACCTCAGTTCAGATTCTGATACTTCCAACGCCATTTTCAGTAAATCATATGCATCCGGAAACATTTTTTTTTCAATCAACTCTGGAAGAAGTGACAATGTCATTTGAACGGATTGCATGTCAAGCCCGGCACTCATCAAATGAAATTGAATCGCTTTTGCTCGATTTCCTTCATTAAAATTGACATCGCAAACTTTTTTTGTATAAAAGTTCGCAAGGGCTATGTGTGCATTTCGGTTATCTTCCTGTGAGACATGAAGCTTTCTTTTTACTATTTCTGAAACAGAAAAATAGTTGATCTCTTTGAGAATTTCTGCTGATAAGAAACCGCTGTTAGCCAAACTAAGAAAGGCATCTTCAGGGGAATGGTTAAATGCTTCGGTCAATTGAAGCTCACGCCAAACAAGTTGAATATCGTCATAGGTTAACGGGGATAATAGTCTTGAAAGCACAACGAAAAGAGCAAGTTCATTCGGTAATTTCCCATTTTGCAAAGTTTTAATTGCCAATTCCGCCAATTTGATTTCGATGCTTCCACCAGTAGGTTGATTTGAGCTGAGAGCGTTTATGAGATTATTACCGGATTCGTCTTGTCGGAGAAGAAAGTTAAGCATCGACTTATGCTGGGGCTTATTTAATTGCGGATATTTTTCAATAGCCTGTGAGATGATTGACTCAGGTTTTGTTAATTCCTGTTCCGTATAAATCATTGAGACCTCCGTTTTTTATTCTAAGAAACAACTTACTTGCGGATGATTAATTTTCTATGATTGCAGGTTCTAAAATTAATTTCTTGGAGTGATCATTCAGATATTCAGCATCTCTATGAAATGTTCCATCTCGTAAGTGGCGTTCACATTCAAATTTAAATTCCTCCAATCTTTCGAGAATTTTTCGCCAATCGTTTTCTCTCACTAAAAAATCTCTTACTTTCGATACGCTTGGAAGACCTTTCAAATAGGTTGAGTAATGACGTCGCATTTCAAGAACGCCATATTTTTCACCTTTCCATTCCAAAGACATTTTTAGGTGTTCAGCAGCAACATCAATTCGCTCTTCATAACTCGGCGGGAATGGAAGCCCCCCGGTTTTCATTAGGATTTTCGAGTCTCGAAAAATAAAGGGATTGCCAATTGCACCTCGGCCAATCATTACCCCATCAACTTCACTTTCCTTAAATCGCTTTGGCACATCTTCGGCATTCCAAATATCACCGTTACCAATTATTGGAATTGAAGCGATTTCTTTCGCCCGCCGAATCCACTCCCAATCTGCCACACCCTTAAACATTTGCTTTTTTGTTCGCCCGTGGATAGTTAATGCTGCAATTCCGCAACCTTCAAGACGCTTTAAGGTATCTAAAATTGAAATTGAATTTTCATCCCAGCCAATTCTCGTTTTACAAGTCACCGGAAGTTTTACCGCCTTTACTACCGCCGAAGTAATTTCCTCCATTAACCAAGGAGTACAGAGCAAACCGGATCCTGCACCTCTTCCAGCCACTTGCTTTGCAGGACATCCGTAATTAATATCTATAAAATCAGGATTTGCAGATTCTGCAATCAATGCCGCCTCAACCATTGCTTCGACTTGATTGCCAAATATTTGAATTGATACCGGACGCTCATCATCAAATACGGTAATTTTGCGAAGCGACTTTGCAGCGCCTCTCACCAAACCCTCAGAACTTACAAATTCAGTATAGACGATATCAGCTCCAAATTTTTTACAAAGTCTGCGAAATGAAGGATCTGTAACATCCTCCATAGGTGCTAAAACAATCGGTTTATCGATATCAATATTTCCAATCTTCATAAATTATCGTCACTTTCAAGAACATTTCATTTCTAAATAATAAAGATAAGCATTCCAATAAAATGGCCGACATCGAATTCTCAGGAAAATTATCTCAAAATCACTTGACCGGGGTATGGGAAATTCTTTCATATGAAGTAACTGCATTAAACGGAGAGAAATTGTATCCTTACTCACTTTCTCCAAAAGGATACTTAATCTACACGAAGGAATCTATAATGGCTGTTCAAATTATGCATCCAGAGCGACCGAAGCACCAAACGCCGGGCGTTGAAAATAACGATGAACTGAAGCGGCTTTATAACGGCTATATCGCTTACTTTGGAAGATATGCATTTGATGAAAAGCAACAGGAAGTCACACACTTTGTAGAGGGAAGTTTACAGACTTGGATTATTGATACCAATCAAAAACGAGCGGCAAGTTTTCATATTAACAGCTTTACGGATACGCGCCTTATTTTGAGCGCCCATCTCTCAAGCGGCAGAAATACACGTTTTCATGAAATCACTTGGCGTCGAATCCGTGAGAAGTAACATTATTCTCCTTTTCCATTGAGTTCAGCAATTTGAGCAACTTTCTTTTGTGAATCTGGAAGCGGAATGTGAATTAAGCCTTCGGAGGGGTCACCGCATCCTTCAGTTAGTTTGTACTGATAAAGAAACGCTGTATAGGCTGAAAGAATCGCATCAAGCTCATCATCAGTTAGTAAAATGTTAGACGGTCTTGGCATATTCTTGATGATGCGAGCCAGTCTTGTTTGGGTAAATTCCCTTACCTCTTCAGAAGATTTTTTTCCGGCGACACTCAGTGCCAAACGTACCTTTGTGGCTTGTGGGTAAACTTCGATTAATTCATATCGCTGAGGCAAGGTTTTCCGGATTGCGATAGCTCGGAATGTGAGTTGAGCAAGCATAGATGTCGCAAACGCAGGTATTCCAAGTGAAGTAATGTCGCGATCACACTTACGACTTGCGTAAGTTCCATATTTGCCACAGGGCAAAGTGATTGGTGCATCAACAGCCACGATTGACGGCCGATGATAATCGATGTAATTTCTTATGGCGATATCTGGCTTCACTTGGTTGACAAACACCAATTCGCGATTCGAATTGATTGCGGCCACACCTGTGATTTCATCAACTTTTGCTGATAAATCGACTCCAAAAAAAGTCTTTGTACGAATAGTAGGCATGATTTTACTAATGTACTACGGGGATCATTTTGATAACATGTTTAAATATAACCATTCCGATTCATTGAAAACAAAATTGACTTGTCTTATAAAAAGTTTTTTTAAATAATTTAAATTATTCAAAAAGAATTAACCCAAAATAAGAAAGTAAAAAAAAGGCGGAAGTTAACTTCCGCCTTAAGGTACCCCGTGAGTAAAATATTATCGTTGGTTAAGTTTAAATCGGATTGGGACAGTCATCCAAACCTTGACCGCCTTGCCATTTTGGATAGCAGGTGTATAAGTTGCTTTCATCACATTATCAATTGCCGCTTGATCGAAAATATCCGTACCGGGATTTTTCATAATCTGCGCTTTCTTTGGCCTTCCATCCTTTTCAATGAGAACACGAACAACTACAAGACCTTCCATACCTGCGCGTTTTGCAACTTCCGGATAAGCAATAGCGGGCCGATCGACAAACTCAGGTTCTTTTTCTACTGCAACAAAATCTTCCGGATCGGCGTCGTCAAGTTGAACCGGCTCTTGTACCGGAACATAAGCCACCACATTTGGATCGCTTAGTCCTGTTGTATCGCCTTCACCAAAAGCATTTTTTTCAATCGCCTTTTTCACCACTTCCTGAGTCGCTAAGGTTTTCTGACGAGGCGCTTCCTCATCTTTGACCTTTTTAATTTGACCGACATCAGGTGCAGCTGGAGGCTTAATCATAGGCTTCGGTGGTGGTGGCGGCTGATCTTGATTCATAGGAGGGGGTGGTGCAAGTTCATTTACACTTGTAATTACACGCTGCCTCACTTGCATTGCATCTTCATCGCCCTCTGCCAAAAGATCTTTCACAAAATGATAGGCATAAAAAGTGATGAAACTTGCAACGATTGCGCTAATAGTAAAAAATAGAGCACGACCCATATACGTATGGATCTCGTGACGAATGACAAGCCCACCGTAGCTAAGACGTCGAAATTTTTCCGTCTCTAAGTAATCTGGTTTCACAAACCAGTGCTTCATGTCTGCGGGGGCAACCGGCTTCGATGCAATCTCTTGCTGCATCATTTCGGGAGTGTTTTCCATTATTTTTTTCCTCCTTTTGTTGGTGGTTCTGGTGTTAACGGGGTACCTGATTCAAAAGCAGTTACTAAAGCTCGATCTTCATCCAGCATTGGAGCAATACTGAATCGATTCATTTTCATAAGGTTTAACTCATCAATAACATCAACGATATTTTTATACTTGGCTTTCTTATCTAATTTCAAAACCAGAGCTAAAACATCTTGACCTACTTCTTGTTTTACTTCGGCAATTTGACCTTCGACGGTTGCCTTAAAATTTTTGGAGATTCCGGGCTTTCCACCGGTGGTATCATAAAGAGAAAAAAATTGAATTGGATTTTCTCCTCGTTGCCAATAAACTTTATTGCCTTCCATAATTTTTAAAGTCAACACGTTTGATTGCGCAACCACGACATCAAATTCCTTTGCAGGGAGATTGATTTCCATTGTTTGCGGTTTCGAAAATGTTGTTGTGAGCATAAAGAAGGTCAAAAGCAAAAAGGCAACATCCACCATCGGTGTCATATCCAAAGAGAATCCGCCTCTTCGCTTTTTGCGCTTCTTGCCTTTTTTCTTCCCTCCGCCTCCTTGCGGTGAGCCTACAGCACCCATAGTTTATAAATTAGTAGTTAATATTATTGTTTTTGAACCGCTTGCATATCCGCTTCCAATCCTGTGATAAGATTGAATGTGGGCATTCCGGTTTTCTTAAAAGTATTCATCACTAGCTCAATGACTTCGAAATCCGCATCGATATCTCCACGAATTACCGGTCGAATTACGGGATTCGCTAAGCGTGCGGCGATAATCATTCTTTCAAGATTATTGGTATAAACCATAAAACCATCAGCAAGCCTAAATTTATTTGCAGAATCTGCAATTACCGCTTCACTTAGCCCCGCATTTTCCATTAGCTTTCGAATCTCACGATCAAAAATGCGTTCTCTTGTCGGTTGTGCATCAACCCCCATAAAGAGTTCGTTATTCTTTCCAATCGTGATTGTAAGAATGTCTTTATCGGGCAGTTTAATTGCAGAATGAGATGACGGTATTGTCGTTTGAACCATTTCCGGTGGTTTGAACTGCGTTGTTAACATAAAGAAGGTGAGCAGCAAAAAGGCTGCATCAACCATCGGCGTCATGTCCAACGAAAATCCGACTCTTTTCTTTTTTATTTTAGCCATTTATTTCTCCAATCGTTCACTTAAGGTTTAACCCAAGTGTAGGGTTTACTTAAGAAGCTTGTTCGTCTTTAACCGAAAGCGTTTGAACAACATAATATGCGGATTCGTCAATTTGATATGTGAATCCGTCAATTTTAGTCGTAAAGAAGTTATAAGCCATAATTGCTAAAATAGCTGCTAAGATTCCACCGGCTGTATTAAACAATGCCTCCGAAATTCCGCGTGAAAGACCAACGGCGTCTGGCGCACCACCAGTTGCAAGTGCGCTAAAAGCACGAATCATTCCGATAACCGTACCAAGCAACCCTACCATTGTTGAAATCGATGCAATTGTTGAAATAGCGACAAGATTTTGCTCCAAAATGGGCATTTCCATTGAAGTGGCTTCTTCGATAGCTTTTTGAAGCTCAGCTCTCTTCTTATCGGGGTCAGTGACTTTTCGTGCACTTAAGGTTTTGTATTTATCCAAACCGGCACGGATAACAGCAGCTAAAGAACTTTGATGAGCATCGCAACGCTCAATCGCGGCATCAATTCGGCCCGCTTCAATTTCTTCTTCAAGTTCCTTAACAAAAGCAGTCATCAACCCTTTACCTTCAGCTTTCTTCAAAGCAATATTTCTTTCAATCACATAGGCGACAACCATTATGAGTAATGAAATCAAAACAGCGACTAGCGGTCCGCCATCGTACATATCATGCCAAATGGTACCTTTTGGCTGGTTGCCCATATAAAAGAAATAAAATAAAAACGAGAATGTGAGTGCTGAGACAAGCAACACAATATTGAAAGTGCTCTGCTTCATAACTTGCGGTATTGAATGATAGATTTGAATAAAATGAAACTGCAATTAACTTTTTTCAGAAACAACATGCGAAGGGTTTCGATTAAGTACCAATCACTGCGACAAAAGGAAAGGAATTGAACCATATCCAGATTGATGCATTGCTGTTTGCTGATGTGTCAAGTATAAGAAAAAAAAAGTGAAAGCAAAATGTTTTTACTGCCCCAACCTATGTTTTAATGGTATTTTGACAAAACTTTGACAACTCTATGATTCAATGGGCGTACACAGACGCTCTTTCGTTACAAAAATTCAATCTTAAATTATGAAAAAGTTAAATCCTCATTTAGCGATAAAAATAAAGCTGTCCGCGGTTTTCTTATTCACATTTACTTTTTTGGCTAACGCTCAAGAGGGTAAGCGAGAAAGCTTAAGTCTTACTATTTATAACGATAACTTAGCATTAGTACGGGAATCAAGAAAAGTACAGCTCCCTTCCGGTAATACCTCCTATTCACTGACAGATATTCCGGAGCGAATTGATCCAACATCGGTTCGAGTAAAGTTTAATGGATCGGTTTTTGAACAGAACTATCAATACGACCTTGTCAGTGCAGATAAAATTCTTCAGCGATACATTGATAAACCGGTAACACTCAAAAATTCTAAGGGTGACTTTATCTCGGGTTTACTTCTTTCCTCAAATGCAATGAATGCTGTGATACAAACAGAAAACAATGGGAAGAAAGGAATTACGATGATCCAAAATCTTCAAGATTATCAAGTTGTTGTTACTGAGCTTCCTTCGGGGTTTGTTACAAAACCAACACTTCAATGGCTTTTGAATTCTCAAAAAGCGGGTGAACAAACACTCGATGTTTCTTATCAAACAAGAGGGATGAGCTGGCATGCAGAATATGTCGCAACACTCAATAAAGATGAAACGATGCTTGATCTCGCGGCGTGGGTGAGCATCGAAAACAATTCAGGAACAACTTACCCCAATGCAAAAATCAAATTGATTGCCGGGGATATTAATCGTATCAAATCGAACGAAGACATAGGTTTTGGTGGAGCTCCTCCAACAGCCGTTATGGGGTATCAAAGAAAGGCAGAGCCTCAATTCAAGGAAGAGTCGTTTTTTGAATATCACATTTATGAACTTCAACGCCCTTCCTCGCTTCAAAATAACGAAACTAAACAAATCTCTCTTTTTGATGTTTCTCCTTTTCCTTTTGAAAAAAAGTACCTTTTTTCAAGCGGAAGAAATGATGAGAAGATTAAAGTTGTGGTTGAATTTCAAAATGCCAAAAAATTTAACTTAGGAATCCCTTTTCCGAAAGGTAAAGTTCGAGTGAATAAAGCAAGAGATAACGGTGTCGAGTTTATTGGGGAAGACCAGATTGATCATACCCCAACGGATGAGCGAATAAAATTAAACATTGGAAATGCGTTTGATTTGGTTGGACAGGAAGAAATGAAGGAATCGGAACAGGTTTCGAATCGGGTTACAGAGCAAACATACAAGGTGACGCTGAAGAACCGAAAGCCCAATGAGGATGTGGTAATCGAAGTGGAAAAGAATTTTTATGGGAACTGGAAGATTCTTTCATCAACTCTTGAGTATGAAAAGATTAATGCCACCACCATTCGTTTTAAGCCAAAGGTCTCAAGGGGAAAGGAACTCTCCTTTGAGTATAAAGTGAGATTAGGATATTGAAATTAAACTATGACTGAAGTGATTTATGATTGAAGTCATTCGATATGCCCATCAGCGGCTTTCTTGGATTGATCAAAGATTTTTGCCGCTTAAGGAAATGTGGGTTGAAACCAACGATTACCGAAGGGTAATAGATGCCATAAAAACACTCGCGATACGCGGCGCGCCCTTGATTGGTGTCGCGGCTGCATACACGGCTGCATTAGGGGCTTATTCCTTTAAGGGTCGAAAAAAGGAATTCGGGAGATATTTCTATAAAATGATTCAAGAATTAGAGAGCTCACGCCCAACGGCAGTAAATCTTTTTTATGCTTCAAACCTGATTCGAAAAGCATACGAAGAGCTTTCGGAAACGCATTCGGTGCTTGAAGTGGCGCAAGCCTTTGAGTCAATTGCAGAAGGGCTGCATCGTAAAGAAATTGAAAATTGCGATCGGATGTCCGATTGCGGAGCTGAATATCTTGAACGGCGATTTCGTGAAAAGGGGAAAAGGAAACTTTCAATTCTCACTCACTGTAACACCGGAGCTTTGGCAACAGGAGGAAATGGAACGGCTTTAGGTGTCATTAAAGAAGCCTATTTAAGAGGAATCGTTGATAAGGTTTACACTACTGAAACCCGCCCTTTAGGTCAAGGGTTGCGGCTCACAGCTTGGGAGCTTTTGAAAGAAAAAATCCCTTTTTATTCAATCTCCGATTCTTCAGCTGCCTTTCTTATGCAAAAGGGACTTATTGACTGTGCGATTACTGGAGCAGATCGAATTGCAAAGAATGGGGACACGGCCAATAAAATTGGAACATACTCTCATGCTCTTTGTGCGGTTCATCATCAAATTCCATTTTTTATCGCAGCACCAATCTCAACTTTTGATTTCACGATTTCAGATGGAAGCGAAATCGTCATTGAAGAGCGTGATGGTGAGGAACTTCGGCGATTTAAGCACACGCGACTTGCATTAGAACGAACACCCGTTTTGAATTATGCATTTGATGTAACCCCTGTCCGTTTTATAGAGGCATTTTTTACTGAAGAGGGAGTTATTTTACCCAAAAATCTAAACGAACTTTCTATTAGGTATGATCAATCGAATTCTTTCGAAAAATATGCACCAGTTTAAGTGAGACCTATTTGTAAATTTGAAATTCATTTCACCATTCATTTTTTCATTAAGAAATGATTTCTCAAGGACGATACATTTACGCCATTGTCGAGCTCTGGAAAAAAAATTCAAATGAACGACCCAAATCTTATGGAAACATCGGAATTGGAGATTCACACCCAGAGGTTTATCTGATTGAAAATGGTAAGATTGGCGCATTTGTGAGCGACTCTCCTGTCGTAACCTATCAACTTTCGCGTGAAAACATGCTGACTCACGAGCGCATTATCGAGAAAATCATGAATGATTATACGATACTCCCAATGCAATTTTCAACCGTTTCAGAGAATGATGCAATGATTCACGCTTTGATAGAAAAGGAACGCGAAGTTTTTTCAACAGAATTGGAAAAACTTCTTGGAAAACGTGAAATGGGGCTCAAGGCCATTTTTCATGAAAAAATTTATGATGACATTGCTTCAACCGACAATGCCGTCATCAAACTAAAGGCTGAGGCGCAAAGATATGGCGCATCGCAGGCTTTATTGATTGAAGTTGGAAAGGCCGTTGAAAGTGCTTTAATCAATGAAAAAAACCGTTGTAAAGAAGATATTTTAGCGACTCTTTCACCCCTTGCAATAGAAACGGTTGAAGGAAAATTAATTGGCGAACGGATGCTCCTTAATGCTGCATTTCTTATTGATGATTTGAAAGAATCGGATTTTGATGACGCGGTAAACCTAGTTGGGAATCGCTATTCTGAAAGAATGAAATTTAAATATGTAGGAAATGCTCCTGCCTATAATTTTGTGAGGCTTACGATAAAATTAAACTCGAATTGAGCGATGTTTATTATTGATGATATACTTCTTTCACCAATTTATGCCGTTGTGGCAATTGCCGAAACCATTGACGATCAAATTAAAAAAGAGCGTGCGGATGTTGCAAAAATTCAAGCAAAGTTAATGGAGATTCAATTTAAGTTTGAGATGGATGAACTTGAGGAATCAGATTTTTTACGCCAAGAACAGGAATTGCTTCGTCAGCTTGAAGAGGCAAGAATTCAAAGCCAACAATAATTTTTGTACCGATGCCTCACTTAATATACTTGTATGCCCTTTCCGATTTCCCAGAACAAATCAATCAAGCCCCAGTCTTTAAGGCCTATCCACATTTATACATGTATTCAACCACAGTTCCCGAAGATGAATTTGGTGAAGAGGCATTAAAGAAGAATTTAACCGATACAGTTTGGGTTGAACGCGTCATTCGAGATCATGAGCGGGTTGTCTCTTCAGCACTTGAACGCGGCACAGTCATTCCGTTTCGATTTCCAACCCTATTTGCTACCGAACAAAATTATCTTTCGTTTCTTCTAAAGAATGAGAAGAATCTTCGCTTTCTTCACGATCGATTAAAGGGGTGTACCGAGTGGGGCTTAAAAGTATATGCCAATACCCAAGCCATCGAAAATGCAATTTTGAAAGATTCACGAATGATTGAAATTTCGGAGGAAATTTCTCGTTCAAATTCAGGAAAAGCATTTCTACTCACCAAGAAAAAAATGGATTTGCAAAAGGACATCTTAAAGGAAAAAATTAATCAAGCCTTAGGCGATATGCTGGGAGAGCTCCGAATTTCTTCAAGAGATTTCAAAGCAAATGGCGTTCATCCTAAAGAAGCGACCGGAAGAGAAGACGAAATGGTGATGAACCTTGCCTTTCTAATTCATAAAGATCAACGTCAAGAGTATGTTTCAAAAGTGTTCCACTGGAAAGAAAAACTTGAGATGAACGGTATTCACTTAGAACCAAGCGGACCTTGGGCACCATATAACTTTTGCGATATCCAACAGTAATTTTATGTTAAAAGAAAAACCCGAAAACAATGCAAAGCTCATCGATTTACTTGATCGTGTATTGGATAAAGGCGTTGTGATTTCCGGTGATATTGTTGTTTCTGTGGCAGGCGTAGATTTGTTGTATTTGGATATTCGAATTTTAGCCGGCTCTTTAGATACCATCCTTCGACTTCAAAATTCATTTGCACAATCCGCTCTTCCTCCAAAAAATAATTAACTATTCGTTATGACATCATTCAAAGCCGGTGACGGTATTCGATTTGGAAGTTTTGAAGGGACTTTCGGTATGGCTAAAATTCTAAGAATAGATCAAGCGGTCATCGATTTACCCACACCCGAACCGGTTTATCACCTTCTTGTTTACTCACTACGCTCGATTATTCCTCCGAGTGAAGCCCACTTCGCGGAAGGTAAACCATTCATAGGTCACCTTCCCCTCCTTGAAAGCGCATTTCAAAAATCAAACCCGGAAAAAATCGCTGAGACGTTTGTTTCTCAAGATGAATTGGTAGCGTATGAACGATGGGAAGAAGCGTTCTACTCAGGTGAATCCGGAATATTTGATATTCCATTGTTAGAAGCTGTTACAATCATCGTTGAAAGTTTAGGCATCGAAAAAAGGTCATAGGATTCATCTTACTTTTCTTGGACTTCTTGTACCAAATCAGCAGAGAATCTTTATATTGAAAAACACATCTTCGGGGTGCAAAATAATTGCTGAGATTAAACCCGCAGAACTTGACGCAGTTTGTACTGCCGTAAGGAATAGATGACTTACTTTGGGTTCATTTTATTTTGCCTTCGGATGTGAGTTTATTAATCAATCCGAATTGAATCATGCAAAAAGAATCAGCTTCGCCTACCCCGGAAATCAGTACCTCTCCATTTCCTTCTTCTCAAAAAGTTTATGTCGCACAGCCTTCCTTAGATGGAAAGAATACGATACGCGTTGCAATGCGAGAAGTCACACTTTCAACCCCATACCAAATTGGTTCTGAAAAAATTTCTAAGGCTACTCTTTATGATACCAGTGGCCCTTACACCGATCTCAATTATCACGTCGATATTAAAACAGGGTTACCTGCTTTAAGAAAAGAGTGGATTGAATCCCGCGGAGATACAGAGCTGCTCAATCATTTCGGTTCCGAATATTCCAATCAGCGGCAAAGCGATACAAGCATTCCCCAAGAAATTATATTTCCAGCGATTCCACATCCTCGAAAGGCGAAAAGGGGGCACAATGTTTCTCAGCTTCACTACGCAAGAAAAGGTGTCATTACCGCCGAAATGGAATACATCGCCATACGAGAAAATCAACGGCTTAATGAGTGGCAACATTTAAATAAGCAACACATTGGCAATTCTTTTGGTGCCAATACACCCCGAGGCGAAATCACACCCGAATTTGTACGAAGCGAAGTGGCGAGTGGAAGAGCGATTATTCCTGCGAATATCAATCACCCGGAGTTAGAGCCAATGATTATCGGGCGGAATTTTTTGGTTAAAGTCAACGCCAACATCGGCAATAGCGCTGTAACCTCTTCCATTGAAGAAGAAGTTGAAAAAGCAGTTTGGGCCGCACGGTGGGGTGCAGATACCATTATGGATTTAAGCACAGGAAAATTTATTCACGAAACCCGTGACTGGATTTTGAGAAACTCGCCTGTACCGATTGGAACCGTTCCCATTTATCAAGCTTTAGAAAAAGTAGGAGGAAAAGCAGAGGACTTAACTTGGGAGCTTTATCGTGATACTTTAATTGAACAAGCCGAACAAGGTGTGGATTATTTTACCATTCATGCAGGAGTTCTTTTGCGATACATCCCTCTTACGGCAAAGCGACTTACCGGAATTGTTTCGAGAGGCGGTTCCATTCTTGCAAAATGGTGCCTTGCGCATCACAAAGAAAATTTTCTTTACACACACTTCGAAGAGATATGTGAAATCATGAAAGCCTATGATGTGTCTTTTTCATTAGGTGACGGCCTTCGCCCCGGAAGCCTTGCCGATGCAAACGACGCCGCACAATTTGCCGAACTTGATACTTTAGGTGAGCTCACTAAAATTGCGTGGAAACACGATGTTCAAACAATGATTGAAGGCCCCGGACATGTACCAATGCATATGATCAAAGAAAATATGGATAAGCAATTATCAACTTGCGGCGAAGCCCCATTTTATACTCTCGGACCGCTTACCACAGACATTGCGCCGGGTTATGACCATATCACAAGCGGCATTGGGGCTGCAATGATTGGTTGGTTTGGCACTGCAATGCTTTGCTATGTAACGCCAAAAGAACATTTGGGATTACCGAATCGCAAGGATGTCAAAGATGGTGTCATCACCTATAAAATTGCCGCGCATGCCGCCGACTTAGCCAAAGGTCATCCGGGTGCTCAATTCCGAGATAATTTATTAAGCCAAGCTCGGTTTGAATTTCGTTGGCAAGATCAATTTAATCTTTCGCTCGACCCTGAAACGGCAAAAGATTTTCATGATGAAACCTTGCCCGCTGATGGAGCAAAAATCGCTCATTTCTGCTCAATGTGCGGCCCACAATTTTGCTCGATGAAAATCACTCAGGATGTGAGAGACTACGCCGAAAAACTCGGGCTCAATTCAGAAAATGCTATTGAGATTGGAATGATGAAAAAGTCAGAGGAATTCATCGAAAAAGGTAGTGAAATCAATGTGACAATTGAATGATTTTGTTTTGTTTCGATTTACACAATCAAAAAAGCGGCTTCAAGAGCCGCTTTTTTGCTAACCATATTGATAAGTTTTCGAGTATTGTTATGAAAGCGCAACACTTTCTGCTAAAACAAACTGTTTGATTCGTCGCGCAATGCTTTCCGGGTCTAATTCAACTTCTTTATGAAGTTCTGCCGGTGTTCCGTGATCTATGAAACGATCGGGTAAGCCTATAACCAACGCTTTATTGTTGTAGCCTTTTTCGTGGAAATACTCTAATACGGCACTTCCAAAACCACCCTTTACTGTATTTTCTTCAATTGTTACGATTCGGTCAAACCTCGAGGCGATTTCATCAAGAAGATATGTATCCAGAGGTTTTACAAATCGCATATTGGCAATCAAGGGAGAAAGGCCACTTTCTTCTAAAAGTGAAACCGCCTTCATCGCATTATTCCCCATCACACCGATGGTTAGAATGGCGACATCGTTTCCCTCGCGAATCACTTCACCTTTTCCAATTTGTACTTTTTTAAACTCTTTACGCATCGGCATACCAGTTGCGTTTCCACGTGGGTAACGAATCGCAACCGGTCCGAAATCAGAGTCGATTGCAGTAAAGAGCATATCCCGAAGTTCTTGCTCATTCATCGGTGCCATTATCGTCATTGTGGGAATTAATCTTAAATACGATAAATCAAATGCTCCGTGATGAGTCGGACCATCTGCACCGGCCAACCCGCCGCGATCCATTGCGAATACCACGCTGAGATTTTGCAACGCGATGTCATGAATAATTTGATCGTAAGCACGCTGCAAAAAAGTTGAGTAAATAGCAACAACAGGTTTCATTCCCTGAGTTGCAAGACCTGCGCCAAAAGTGACGGCGTGCTGCTCCGCGATTCCAACATCATAAAACTGATCGGGCAAAGCGTTTCCAAGAATCTTAAGCGAAGTTCCTGAAGGCATTGCAGCAGTAATACCAACAACGCGTTTGTTTTCACGAGCAATTTCTGTGATTGCATTTCCAAACACATCTTGATAAAGCGGTGGAGGTGGTGTTGCAGGTGCTTTCGCTAGTGATTTTCCGGTGATTTTATCAAAAGCGGTGCTTTGCGCATGCCACTTTAATTGATCTTCCTCTGCAAGCTTAAATCCTTTTCCCTTAACCGTTACAATGTGCAAAAGTTTTGGATGCGGCAAGTCTCGAAGTTCCTTAAGTACTTTGGCTAGCTTTTTTACATCATGCCCATCGATTGGGCCGAAATAGCGGAAGCCTAAAGCTTCAAAAAAGGCCCCCGGCGTCATTGCCGCTTTTATTCCCTGTTCGATTCCCAGAACAAATTTTTTGGCTTTTTCTCCAAATTCATTGTTACCGATTCGATCTAAAAAGTCGGCGAATTCGTGCCTAATTTTGTTATAGGTTGAATTGGTCGTGATCGCGGTTAAGTGCTCTTTCAACCCGCCAACATTGGGGTCAATGGACATGCAATTATCATTCAAAACAACAAGCACATCTGTTTTAAGATGACCGATATGATTTAATGCTTCAAACGCCATTCCTCCTGTCATTGCGCCATCCCCGATAATCGCAGCAATTTTATAGTCTTCCTTTTTCAAATCACGAGCAATTGCCATTCCCGCTGCGGCTGAAATTGAAGTTGATGCATGACCAACGCCAAAGGTGTCGTATTCGCTTTCACTGCGTTTCGGAAATCCAGCGACGCCTTTGTATTGGCGGTTTGTATAGAAAATATTTTTTCTACCGGTAAGGATTTTATGAACATAGGCTTGATGACCGACATCCCACACAATTTGATCTTTGGGTGTATTGTAAATGTAGTGCAGGGCGACAGAGATATCGGTTGCGCCTAAACTTGCAGCAAAATGCCCTCCATACTTTGAAACAATTTCAATCACGAAGTCTCGACACTCCTGTGCAATTTCAGGAAGTTCATCGATGCTGAATTTTTTTAGATCGTCGGGAGTTCGAATCTGACTAAGATACTTGCCGAATCGGGCGAGTTCTTCGGATTCCTTGATATGACTTGTGCTCATAAGTGACAGAAATTTAAATTGGCTGCAAAGTTCATTTAATGACCGATTTACCACATGTAGCGATCAAACCTTGAAATACTGAAAACCTTGCGATGCCTTGTAAAGTTTTTGATGGCTTTTCTTTTCCGTAAAGAACTTCATAAATATATCAAAAAAGGAAGGGGGTCGAGGGTAGAAAATTATCCATTTGCAGGGGTTTTTATCATCAATCGAAATTCTTTAGATCCTCGTAAAAGCTTTACGGGACAAGACCTTTGAGCGATTTAAAGAAGGATTCGGCTATTTCGACCGCTGAATTTGAACTTGTTGCGTTTTTAAGTGCCCTCAAATAAGCCGAACCAATTACCGCTCCATCGGCATATTTGAAAATCAACTCTAAATCATTTCGATTTGAAATTCCGAAACCAGCCACGAATTTCTTTTTTGAATTTTCTTTGACCCGACCCAAATAATCTTTTATCTCACCTTCTTTTGTTCCTGAAAGTTTATTGCTGCCTGTAACGGCATTCACAGTGAGGCAGTAAGAAAAATCGGTAGAAAGCGAATCAATCTTAGAAATCCGATTATTTGAACTGACCGGTGAAATTAAGAATGTAAGGGAAAGAGAATGTTCCTTACATAATTCAAGAATCTGCTCAGATTCTTCCGGTGGAATGTCAGGGAAAATAAATCCGTCTGCTCCGGATTCTTTAGCATCTTTAAAGAACCGTACTAACCCGTATTGAACGACTGGATTAATATACCCCATTAATATTACCGGTACATTCAAACCCTTCATTCTTGCTTCCTTTAAGAGCGAAAATATTAGAGGTAGATTCACTCCGTTCTGAATGGCTAATTGAGCCGCTTCTTGAATAATCGGACCGTCTGCTAAAGGATCGCTGTGGGGCATCCCAAGTTCGATTATTGAAACACCAGAATTTTCAAGTGAAAAAAGCAACGGAATTGTTGAATCTTTGCAGGGAAATTCTGGCATTTGATAGGCAACAAGTAATTTTTGGTTTAATTTTAGGGTTCTTTGGAGCCGTGTATCTTGAGCAAAATCTTGAGAAATCACAGGTTTGATAAAACAGATTGAAAAAAAATTAATTGAAAGTTCGATTAAAAATAGGGAATAAAAATGGGCTTTTTCGACGCATTTAAAATCTCACGCCTCAAAGAAGGTCTTCAAAAAACAAGAGAAAATCTTTTTGGAAAAATTTCTCGCTTGGTTAAGGGAAAAACGAAAGTCGATGAAGCGTTTCTTGAAGACTTGGAACAGATTTTGATTTCAGCTGATGTTGGGGTACAAACCACTTTGAAAATCGTTGAAGCGATTTCCACTCGTGCAAAAAAGGAGCGGTACATGAATGATACCGAACTCGATGCAATGCTTCGAGATGAAATTCAAAAAATGGTTTCAGCATCCAAAATCGAGGGCATTCCAACCGAATTTGATTCTGCTTTACCCGAGAAGCCTTATGTTATCTTGATTGTAGGGGTCAATGGTGCCGGTAAAACAACTACCATTGGAAAGCTGGCTTACAATTATAAATCAGCTGGGAAAAAAGTTTTGATTGCAGCGGCAGATACATTTCGTGCTGCGGCAACAGAGCAATTAGAAATTTGGGCGGAGCGAGCCGGTGTTCCAATCGTTTCACAGGGGCAAGGTTTCGACCCGAGCGCGGTTGTGTTTGATGCGGTAAGTTCCGCCGTTGCAAAAGAAGTGGATGTGGTATTAATTGATACGGCAGGAAGGCTTCATAACAAAACTCACTTGATGGAAGAGCTTTCGAAAATCAAGCGCGTGATTAAAAAGAAGTTGCCAAATTCCCCGAACGAGGTTCTTTTGGTGCTTGATGGCTCAACAGGTCAAAACGCATTGAATCAAGCGAGAGAATTTACGAAGGCCGTTGAGGTTACTGGGTTAATCGTAACGAAGCTTGATGGCACAGCAAAAGGGGGGATTGTCATTGCAATTTCAAATGAACTTAATATTCCTGTTAAGTATATCGGAGTGGGTGAGAAAATCGAAGACCTGCAGATTTTTGACCGTGAAAAATTCGTCGAAGCGCTTTTTGCTGAGAAAAACATTTAACCCTATCAAACGATTTTATTTGCTGAACATGAAATAGACGGCACCAATTAAACAGAGCCCCGCCCAAATATAATTGGTTCGAAAAGGCTCATTCATATATAGCATTGCAAATGGGATGAATACGGAAAGTGAAATGACTTCTTGCATGATTTTCAATTGAGAAAGATTAAGTTCCGAATATCCGATTCGATTGGCGGGTACTTGGAGCAGGTATTCAATAAAAGCTATTCCCCAACTCACAAAAGCAGCATATAACCACGGTTTCGATTTTAATTCTTTCAAATGTGCATACCAAGCGAAAGTCATAAAGACATTTGAAAGTGTAAGAAGGAGAATCGTTTTTGCTATCGTTGGCATTATAGAAAAACTTAGTTGAACGATATAACGGATACAGGTAAATCTTCTCTCATTTGCAAAATCCCTGAGGTGAACACAGTATCTCCAACTTCTACACCTTCCACAATTTGTACTTCGGTTTCTGTCCGAATGTCGGTTTTAACCTTTCGAACTTTTGCTTTGCCGCTTTTTAGCACAAAAACCTTTTGCCCTTGCAACTCTTGAACGAGCGCTTCAGCGGGAATCATTTTGGCGTTTTTAATTTGTGAGAGCGTGAGTTCTATCTCCGCAAAAGCGCCGGGGAATAAGGTTTGACTTCGATTCGCGGCAATTGCTCGCAGTTGAATTGAGCGTGTATTGGATTCAATTTTTGGTTCGATTGCATAGACAGAACCTTGATATTGCTTTTCACTTCCGGCAATTTTGAATTTAATTTCATCCCCTTTCTGAATGATGGAAGAATATTTTTCAGGAATTGCAAAATCAATTTTAACTGATTCAATATTTTGAAGTACTGCAATTCTCGTAGAAGGCGTAATGAAACTTCCTTCACTTACATATCTCAGACCAATTGATCCGCTAAACGGCGCACGAATCTCTGTCTTTAACAGCTGCGCTTTCAAGATTTCAAGATCTGCTTTAACAACATTGAGTTCATTGAGGGTCAGATTGTATTCCTCTTCAGAAATCAGTTTATCGGCAAAGAGTTTTTTTTGTCTCTTTTCTCGGTCTTCAGCAAGTTCGAGGCGGAATTCGTTTCG
Source organism: Chloroherpetonaceae bacterium (assembly GCA_033763895.1). Taxonomy (NCBI): domain Bacteria; kingdom Pseudomonadati; phylum Chlorobiota; class Chlorobiia; order Chlorobiales; family Chloroherpetonaceae; species Chloroherpetonaceae bacterium. Next base: position 75,557 of record JANRJQ010000004.1, read on the forward strand.
TTTTACTTGTGCTTGCAACTCCGCATCATCAATTTTAAGAAGCATTTGACCTTTTTGTACCAAACCGCCTTCTTTAAAGTAAATTTTTAGCACGCGTCCGTTGATTTCGCTTCTTAACTCGACTTCTTCATTGGCGATAATTGTTCCGGTAGAAACCACTTTGTTATCAAGTGTTTTGGGTTCTATAATTCGTGCTGAAACCTGAAGTACTCCTCCATTTCCTCGTGAAGAAGCAGAATTTTGCAAGGAAGTTTTATTTTCTTGAGAGCATGAGGCAAAAGCAACACAAATGGCAAAGGCAACAAATACCTGAGGAAAAGAGAATCTTATGGGAATCAATTGTGCTGGTTTGACTTTTAGCTTTATTGTCATTTTCTTATTGAATTCTTTATCAAAAAGTGAATTGCATTCGTAATCAAACTTTCTTTTTACGAGTGTAGCTGATATTGGTTACAACCCTCAAGTACTTTTATCAAGCAGAAACCTCTTAAGCTCCTCAAACTCATTTTGTAATTGAATCGGAGGCTTTCTTTTTTCGATTGCTTCCTTTAAGCGATTTGGAAGTTCAATATTAATCCCTAACACCTCTTCAACGGTTGCTTTAAATTTAGCTGGATGGGCTGTGGATAAAATAACCTGATTTGAATCTAGATTATTATTCAACATTTCCCTTAAATAGGCACTAAAACCCACAGCCGTATGGGGACAAGCAATGTATTGATACTTTTCAAACAAAATTTTCATTGCATTTTTAGTATCTCGTTCTGTCACAGAAAAGGCAGAAAGATATTCCTTTAGTTTGATAAGCACCTGTTTTCTTTCCCATACATTTAAGAGTGCAAACCCCTTTTTTTCTTCAAGCGAAATAATCCGATCAAAATTGGAGGGATTTCCAACATCCATTGCGTTTGAGAGGGTTTGAATGGTCGGTTTAGGTGAAAAAATTTCTGTTTCAAAAAATGCTGGGACTATCCGGTTATCGTTTGACGCTGAAATAAACCGCTCTATTGGTAAACCAAGCTTTCGAGCAATAAGCCCTGCGGTTAAATTCCCAAAATTTCCGCTTGGTACAGTAAACGCTATCGGCTGCGATTGCCAAGTCGCTCTCTTCATTATTTCCCCTACTGCTGCAAAATAATAGACAGTTTGTGGAAGAAGCCGGGCAATGTTTATCGAATTGGCTGACGAAAGAAAAAATGACTCTCGCAAGTCACGATCTGTAAAGGCCCTCTTTACCATTGCTTGACAATCGTCAAAAGTGCCCTCTATTTGAATGGGAGTAATATTTTCACCTAAGGAAGTTAATTGAGCCTCCTGAAGTTCACTCACCTTTCCTTTTGGAAAGAGAAGTACAACTTTTATTCCTTCCTTTTGATAAAAAGCGTTTGCAACAGCACTCCCCGTATCGCCTGAGGTTGCAACTAAAATCAAAACTTCTTTAGTTATTTGAGGCAAAATCTTTTGAATTATTTCAGCAAGAAATCGAGCGCCAAAATCTTTGAATGCTAAAGTTTCTCCGTGAAAAAGCTCTAAAATATTAAGGGTTTCGGAAAGTGCCCTTAAAGGGACAGGAAAGTTAAATGCTTTTTGCGCGATGTGTGCAAGCTCTTGCTTTGTAAACTCGGGGGCGAGCAAATGATAAAACAATTCAGATGCAATTTCGGGCAAATTAAGGTGAGGCAGTACTTTTAATAATTCATTATCAATTCGCTTAATTTGTTCAGGGACATAAAGACCGCCGTCCGGTGCTAATCCATTTAATACTGCATCCTTAAATCCAACAATAGGTGCTTTAAGATGAGTACTGTAAAAACGCATTTCAATAAGGCGGATTATTTGGCCGAAAGAATTTTCGGACCGGTTTGATTGATTGAAGAAATGTAGCTATCACACCCAATCTGAATATGAATAAACACTTTACACATTTCATGTGCAACTTTTTCGGCAACTTCTTTCGAACTTGATAACGCAAAGAGAGATGGTCCTGAGCCGGAAATACTGCAACCCAAGGCACCGGCCTGCATTGCTGCGGCCTTTACTTCATAAAACTTTGGTATTAATATCGCTCTCATTGGTTCAACTATTTGATCTTGAAGTGACCGTGAAATCAAATTCAGATCATTCATAAAAAAACCTGCGACTACGCCTCCGACATTTCCCCATTGGACAATGGCATCAGAAAGTGGTATCATTCTCCTTAGAATACTTCGTGCGTCTTTGGTTTGAATTTGAATATGAGGATGAATCACCGTAGCATAAAGAAAATCCGGAACCGGAATTTGAATTACATCAAGCGGTGTGTAACTGCGAATTAGTGTAAATCCTCCAAGCAACGCAGGAGCAACATTATCGGCATGTGCAGCACCACAAGCAATTCTTTCACCTTCGATTGCAAATGCAAGGAGTTCTTTTGTCGTTAAAGGAGAACCTAGAAGGTAATTCGCTGCGAAAACCCCGGCCGCCGCACTTGCAGCGCTTGATCCTAATCCACTTCCAAGCGGCATTTGCTTATGAAGTTTCATCGTGAACCCTCGCTTTTGTCCTAAATAATCCAGTAATGCCAAAACCGCCACGCCCGCTGTATTAATTTTAGGATCTCTAGAGAGCAAACCGCTATCACCCGTAATTTCAATAATTTCCAATTGACCTGAATCGGAAGAACTTAATTCCACGACATCGCCGGGGTGATTTAAGGCAAAGCCAAAAACATCAAACCCACATGCGACATTGGCTACAGTTGCCGGTGCAAAAACTGAAACTTGGTGCTTCACATTTATTCTTTCTTTTGAGGCACAATCAAAGGAAACGCAACCGTAAATGTTGACCCCGTTTCCTTTCCTGCAGAAAAAGCCCAAACGGTTCCTTCGTGCAATTCGGCAAACTTTTTGACAATTGACAGCCCAAGCCCGGTTGAAGTTTCTCCACCTGTAGGCTGTGCGGAAAGTTTCTGAAATTTGCCGTAAAGTTTTACTTCTTCTTCCTTTGTAAATCCGAGACCTTCATCGCGAACAGAAAACAGAATCCAATCATTGACTTGCTTCTTTGGTATCGCCCATTCTCTAAAGCTTGTAAATTCCATTAGCTCATCCAAAGTCCTTCGCTCCACCTTACACCACACATTTTTTTCGGGCTGAGAATACTTAATGGCATTTGATAAAAGATTATCAAATATTTCTCGAACCCTTAATTCATCGGCAAGTGTAATGCACTCCAGTGAGCCCTGAAAAAAAATATTCTGATTTTTTCGAGAAGCAATTACACGATTTTCTTGAACCACTTCAAAGGCAACCTCAGAGAGATCGAGTAATGTTTTTGCGAGGATTAGTTGTCCCGATTCAGCATAAGACATCTGCAAGAGGTCGCTAATTATCTTCAGCATCTTAGCTGCATTTCGGCGAATTGCCCCGGCCATTAAGGAATTCTCGCTCGCTTCCTCATTCTTTTCAATCATTAAATCTGCAAAGCCGCTTATGGATTGAAGGGGATTTTTTAGATCATGCGCAGCTAACGAAAGCAGTTCTGATTTAATTTTATTGGCACTTTCAAGTTTTTCGTTTAAGGCCGCGAGTTCGTGATTTTTGTTTCGGTATATTTCAGACTCACGCTCTTTCGATTCAACCTCGAACAATACCCGCAATTTTGAAATCCTTTCATTGGATTGTAAACTAAAAACCTCTTCCTCAGCTCGATGAAATGCTTCAAAATGAAAGAGTGCCAACTCAAACATCTTCAAAGATTTATAACATTCTGAAAGATGCCGATGAGCCTCGTAAATACTTTCTTTAGAGCCAATTTCCTCAGCAATACTTAAACTGTGTTGATAATGTTCTATGGCTGTATCAAATGCTCCGGCAATTTCCGCGCTTTTTCCAAGCCCCTCATAAAGCGAGCAAAGAATATATCGATCTGTTGATTTTATCGCGAGTTTAAGACCTTCATTAAAAAAATCAACAGCGACATCATTTTGATTTAACTGTTGATGAATTAACCCCAAGTGATAGAGCGGGTATGAATTTCCACGAATGTCGCCGGATTGATGATGCAGCTCTATGCTTCGCTCAAAGTATCGAAGAGCCAATTCCAAATTGGCACTTTTTCGATAGAGAACACCGATGTTATTGTGAATTTTAGCTAACTCGTTCAGGTTTTTTTCTGCTTCAAAAAGTTGAAGCGCTTCGAGATAGTGTGCTATAGCGGTGGTGAAATCGCCTTGATGCAAAAAAACCGTCCCGATTTGAGAAGAAATAATTCCCAGTGAATTCTGAGATCTTCCGTCTTTGAGGGTTTCATACGCTTGGTGCAAGTAATCAAGGGCTCGCGAATAGTCGCCTAATCTATCGTACGAACGCGCGAGGAACGAACAAATCTCCCAAATTTCAGAATGTAATTCTTCTGCCAATGCCATCGATTCTTGCAGTGCTGAAATAGACTCTTTGTATCGTGAAAGTCCATAAGCTGCAATTCCGTTTAGAAGTAGATATTTGCAGCGAATTTCAGAAATAACTTCTCTTTCTTCGACTAAATCAGATTCTATTTCATCATCATCCGTCGTTCTAACGGTTGAATGTAAAAAGGCATTTGTAAGAGCGTCTAGTTCCGATTCGAGGAGAGGATTTGATTTATCACCGATCTTGCTTTCCTTCGATTTACTCTGTTCTGTTTCAGAAAAATGTATGGGCGGTTGACCATTTCTCTGAAGGGTGAGATTTTCCAACAAACGTTTGGTTTCTTCAAACACTTCAAGTGGAGACACATCAACTTTCTGACGAAACTCAATGATGCGGTCGTAGTCCTCTTTATATAAAATTGAAGTGTGCGTTGAAATAACGCCCATTGATATTTTGTTCCTGTTGTTATTAATTCGTTCTTACCAACAAAATACAACTCTCAGATAAGAAATTTTTTAAAATACCATTTCAATCATGTCTTGTGATTAAAAACTATTTTCATTGGACAAGGTGATTTAAATGCAAAAGGCTACCTCAATCGGTTAAGAAAAAGGTAGCCAAAATTCACCTACGAATTCTGAGAAAAATTCGGTGTGTTACGCAGTTACATTACTTGGCTCTACAACTGCATCAAGCGATGTTTCTTGGATAACATTATGGGCTTGTAACCCTTTGTCCGTCGTAATTAAGTCAAACTCAACAGGCGCACCTTGATCGAGCAACTTATATTTTTTATCGGACTTAATGGCTGAATAATGTACAAAAATATCTTCTCCGCCATTAGGATTGACGATAAATCCATAGCCCTTTTTCCCGTCAAACCATTTTACTGAACTCTTGTGTGCCATTGCTAGTACTCCGTTTAAGTTAAGAAAGCGCAATGAGGAGTACCCACCGCTCTTTATTTTAATTACATTGTTACATCTCTTTCTTCAAGCCTCGAAGAGGAGAGTCATCGCGCACACCACTTATACAGCCTACTAATCATGATAGAATTCGTTCACTCTTTCTCTTTCAAGCACTCACAAGATAGAGCGTCTGTTGCCCTGCTTCAAGAAATAAGTTGTGTTTTAGGCGGTTTGCACAGCCGATTAAGTCGATTGATACAATAAATTTTGCGCTTGTATATTTGATTTAACGCCTCAAATTGTAAGTGTGTGCATTGATTTTCAGGCCTTATGCGTATTATTGCATTCCTTTTCAACCGCGACAGGTAAAAATTATTTTTCGAGCTTCAATGCAAATCAAATTTGGAACTGATGGCTGGCGTGCCATCATCGCAAAAGAATACACCTTTGAGAATCTCAAGATTGCAACCCTTGCCACAGCCCGCTATTTTCTTAAACATCCTAATCTTAAAAATGGGGTTGCAGTTGGATATGATACGCGCTTTATGTCAAAATCATTTGCGCATTTTGTAGCAGATATTCTAACTTCTCAAGGGATTAAGGTTTTTTTATCGAATCGATTTCTTCCAACACCAGCCGTCTCGCTTTTTGTAAAACAGAAATCTCTTGCGGGCGGAGTCATGATAACGGCTTCTCATAATCCAGCAAATTATAATGGGTTTAAGGTTAAGGCCGAATACGGAGGCTCAGCACACCCGGAAACGATAGCGGAAATCGAAAACAATATTCCATTGGTTAACCCCAAAGAAGAAATCAAGGTTAACGCCGATCTTCTTGAAGTTTCAGACCTTCGCCAGTTTTATAAAGATTATCTCACTTCTGAACTTAATCTCACCTCGATCGAAAAATCGGGCTATCGCATAGGACATCATGCAATGTATGGTGCGGGTCAGGGAATCGTTTCTGAATTATTGCCAAAGTTAGCTGTTCACAACTTTCACTCTACTGAAGACCCAACATTCGGAGGCATAAATCCAGAACCATTACCCAAAAATACCGAAGGCTTTCGCAATTATTTACTTGAACAGAAGCTGAATGTCGGGATCATCAACGATGGCGACGCCGATCGAATTGGAATGATGGACGAAAAGGGAAACTTTATCGATTCACACAAAATTTTTGCTGTTATTCTTAAATACTTGGTTGAAGTTAAAAAAATCAGCGGCGAGGTGGCACGAACATATGCCCTTACACAAGTCATTAACAAGATTTGTGAGAAGCATCGCCTAATCTGTCATAATCTTCCAATTGGGTTTAAGCATGTTGGGAAAATGATGACGACGAACAACATTTTGATGGGTGGCGAAGAATCCGGAGGGATTGGAATTACTTCACATTTACCTGAGCGTGATGGCGTTTATATCGGCTTATTGGTTTTGGAGATTATGGCTGAGAGAAAAAAGTTGCTCTCTGAACTTGTTGACGAACTCTATGCCGAGTATGGATTTTTTACTTACGATCGTATCGATGCTCATTTAACAGAAGAAGAAAAACAGCGAGCGATTTTGAAAGCTTCATCCGGCAGTTTTAATAGCATTGAGGATATGAAGGTCACGAAATTTGAAAATCTTGACGGATATAAATATTTCTTTGAAGGAGGATGGTTATTGATTCGGCCGTCTGGAACTGAACCTGTCCTTCGTCTATACTGTGAGGCAATATCAGAAGACCACGTGCAAAAAGCACTTCGTTTTGCGGTTAACCTTTCTCAATAAGCACTTTCAAGTGTACATTGTTGTAAAAAATCATTTGTAAATCGTTTTCTCAATCTCGATCAAAAAATCATCATGAGTATTTTAGTTGATAAAAACACCCGGCTTGTAGTACAAGGAATTACCGGCGGAGAAGGTACATTTCATACCTCCCAAATGCTTGAATACGGAACGAATGTCGTTGCAGGTGTTACTCCCGGCAAAGGCGGCATGCAATACGAGGGTAACGAAAAAGACAAATTTATTCGACCGGTTTCGATTTTTAATTCCGTCAGCGATGCAGTTCACAAAGAAAAAGCCAATACCTCCATCATTTTTGTTCCTGCTTCTTTTGCCTCTGATGCCATTATGGAATCAGCTGCTGCAGGAATTAAAGTCATTATTTGCATTACGGAAGGAATCCCGATTGCCGATATGATGCGAGCATTTGCTTATGTTCAAGAAACTGGTGCGGTGCTAATCGGGCCAAATTGTCCGGGAGTTATGACCCCAAAACAAGCTAAAGTTGGAATTATGCCCGGTATGATTTTTTCGGAAGGGAAAATAGGCGTTATCTCAAGAAGTGGGACATTAACTTATGAAGCGGTTGCGCAATTAACCAAACTTGGATTGGGACAATCAACTGCTGTGGGTATCGGCGGCGACCCGATTATCGGTACCAAATTCATCGATGCCGTAAAAATGTTTGCGAAAGACCCCGATACTGAAGGCCTTGTTATGATAGGCGAAATCGGTGGAAGTGCCGAAGAGGAAGCCGCTGCTTATATCAAGAAGAGTTTCAAAAAGCCGGTTGTGGGCTTTATCGCAGGTAAAACAGCACCGCCCGGAAGAAGAATGGGTCATGCAGGAGCGATTGTTTCAGGAGGAAAGGGTACCGCAGACGAAAAATTCGCTGCAATGAAACGCGCAGGCATTCATGTTGTTGAAAACCCGGCCGATATTGGCGCAACGATGTTAAAAGCGCTTGGCAGATAAAGAAAAAAGCGGCTCTAAGCCGCTTTTTTTGTGGGCGGTACAAGATTCGAACTTGTGACCTCCACCGTGTCAAGGTGGCGCTCTAACCAACTGAGCTAACCGCCCTTTATTGACAATAAATGCACTAAGTGACATTTCAAATAAAGGGTTGCAAATATACAACCGTGAATCAAACTTTCAAGGTATCATTTAGAGAAATTTTTTATCTATCTCAAAGAACATTTAATCCAATTTATTGTATCAATTATGACGACTTCACAACAAGATTTAATTATTGGCGTAATCGGAGCAGGAACTATGGGCAATGGCATTGCGCACACCTTTGCTCAGTTCGGATATTCAGTTACACTTCTTGATATCAAGCAAGAATTTTTAGAGAAAGCCATTTCAACCATTTCAAAAAATATAGACAGGCAGGTCAAAAAGGGGGAACTGAGCGAAGAGCAAAAAGAACTCATCTTGAAAAAAATTCAACTTCAAACCTCTCTTGAAACCGGTGCTGCACTGTGCGATGTCATTATTGAGGCAGTCAACGAGAACCTTGACTTAAAACTCTCAATTTTCAAAACACTGGATCGTGTTGCGAAACCATCTGCGATACTTGCGTCAAACACCAGTTCAATTTCTCTCACAAAAATTGCTGCCTCTACCTCCCGACCTTCGAATGTAATTGGTATGCATTTTATGAATCCGGTGCCCGTTATGAAACTTGTTGAGGTCATTCGTGCATTGCAAACCTCGGTAGAGACTTTCAAAACAATTGAAACACTTTCGCGATCAATCGGTAAAATTCCCGTCTCTTGCAATGATTACCCCGGTTTCATTTCTAACCGTGTCTTAATGCCAATGATTAACGAGGCCATTCAATGTGTTTATGAAAATGTGGGAACTCCAGAAGCTATTGATGAAATCATGAAACTTGGAATGGCGCATCCTATGGGGCCTTTGACTTTAGCTGATTTTATTGGTCTTGATGTCTGCCTTGCAATAATGAATGTGCTACATGAAGGATTCAATGATTCAAAATATCGGCCGTCCCCACTTCTTAAAAATATGGTAGCTGCCGGTTATTTAGGAAGAAAAACCGGAAGAGGTTTTTATCGATACGATTCAAAATAAGTTCATCTCAAATCGACTGACGATTTTCTAACCAAAAAGGGAGAGCTTAACTCTCCCTTCCATTTTCCGATACTCAAACTTTATTCTTTTTAATATCGGCGAATCTTTCAAACGCAAGTGTTAAAAGACGATCTACTAACTCCGCATATGAAATCCCGGCCGCAGCAAACATTTTCGGATACATACTAATTGAAGTAAACCCGGGGATTGTATTAATTTCATTGATATAAAGTTTACCCGAGGTTTTATCCATAAAGAAATCGACTCTTGCCATTCCCTCGCAATTGGTTGCTTGGAAAGCGATTATCGCCATTTTTGAAATTTCTTTTGCAACCTTGGTTGAGATACGAGCGGGAATAAATAGCTCAGAGGTGCCTTTGATGTACTTGGCATCGTAGTCATAAAATTCGTTGCAAGGCACGATTTCGCCGACAACCGAAGTCATAGGATTTTCATTTCCCAGAACAGAAATTTCTAATTCTCTCGCATTTACGCCTGCCTCAATCACAATTTTTCGATCGTAATTGCAGGCTAAGGCCATCGCTTCGTTCAAGTCCTTTCTGGACTTCGCTTTTGAAATCCCCACCGAAGATCCCATATTGGCGGGCTTTACAAACATTGGATATCCTAGTTTTTTTTCTGCTTCTGAGATAATTTTTTTAGGATGTGAGAGCCACTCGTTTCTTGTTGCTACAACATAAGGTGCTAAAAGTAGCCCTGCCCGCTCAAAATGAATTTTTGACATCGCCTTATCCATCGTTAAGGATGAGGCTAAAACTCCGCAGCCGACAAAGGGGATTTGAAGCATTTCTAAAAACCCTTGTACAGTTCCATCTTCACCAAAGGTTCCGTGCATAACCGGAAATGCCACATCAACTTTAGAAAAATCAAATTTGAATCGACTTTTCTCGGCCCATTGCTCAATTTTTTTGTGCATGTCGGCAAGTTCATCCGGCTTTTTGATCAACTTTTCAAAATCAGTTTTAAGAATTTTTGCAGATACCGATTCTGAAAGCCATTTACCATCACGCGTAATATAAATTGGAAGGAGATCGTACTTCTGTGCACTCACCGCTGTTGAGACTGAGCGCGCCGATATAATCGAAATTTCGTGTTCGCCTGAGCGACCACCAAAAATAAGAGCAAGTTTCTTTTTGGACATTGGTGATTAATTCAAAATTGTCAAAGGCACTTTTATGCTTTTGGTAAAATGGTTTTAGATGATGTTAGATAAGTTTCAATGAATGTCTCTATTATTAATTCTGCGACTTTTCTTTTCGTCATTAGTGGATGTTGAATTTCTTGTGGTTCGCTTCTTAACAAATTCGGAAGAAAGATGGTTACACGATTGGTATCCGTTTCAAAACCTGAATCCGCTTCATTGGCTCGATTTAAAACCATCATATCCGTATTTTTCCGATGCAATTTATCAACGGCATTTTCCTTTGCATTGGTATCTTCAAGCGCAAATCCGATTGAATACTGACCAGCTTTTTTCACCTTTCCGAATTCGCCTAAAATATCCGTAGTCTTTACCAATTTCAGTTCAAGAACATCACTTGATTTTTTTATTTTATCACTTGAAACTGTTTCAGGGCGGTAATCTGCCACAGCTGCCGCGCCGATAAACAAATCGCAATCGTGAAAATGATTTTTTGATTGCATTAGCATCTCCTCGGCACTATCAGCAAAGATAAATCGGGCACCATTTGGGGTTGGCAATTTTTTGGTCGCACTGATAAGAAATACCTCAGCGCCGTGTTTCAAAGCGGCTTCGGCTAAAGCGAAACCCATTTTTCCAGATGAATAATTTGAAATAAATCGGACACGATCAATTCTTTCACGAGTTCCGCCGGCCGTGACAACCACTTTTTTTCCAGCTAAAGCACCCGACTTCGCTTTTATTTTCAATCCTAAACGGAAATGTTCACCAATGAACTCAGCCAGCACTTCTGGCTCAGGCATTCGACCTACCCCAAATAATCCGCTCGCCAATTCTCCTATCTCTGGTTGAATGACTTCAAATCCATAGTCTACCAATTTCTTTAAATTATTTTGTAATGAGGGTGCAGCAAACATTTCGCCATCCATTGCCGGTACAATAATCTTTTTTCGATCGGGGCGAATGGTAAGCGCACAAAGTGAAATCATGTCATCCGAAAATCCACCGGCGATTTTTGCAATGATATTGGCAGTTGCCGGAGCAATCATATAAATATCTGCCCATTCCCCTAATTTGATATGAGAAACCCAGTCAGAAGGTGAATCAGATTCGGATGACTCATGAAAAATGCTGGTAAGCACTTTTCGTTTCGAAAGCACTTCAAGGGTTTGAAGAGCAACGAATTCAGAGGCATTTTTTGTCGCTAAAACTTGAACTTCCGCGCCTTGCCTCATCAGCAATCGAACGAGAATCGGAATTTTATAAGCAGCGATTCCGCCTGAAACACCCAATAGAATCCGCCTTCCTTTTAAGGTCTCTGATTTCTGATCGTCAATAAATTGAATACTTTCTGCCACAAAATTTTTGGTAAGTGAATGTTATCACGTTAAAACTACAATATCCTTCTGTTATTCATCAAATAAACTCTTTTCTTTAAAATCATTCATAAAAAAATCAAGGAATGAATAGAGTTGAATTCCCGTTAAAAACAGTAAATTAGAATTAATCTAAATTAGACTTTACCAAAAATTAATTTCATTACCTGTACCGAAACGCATTTGCCAATGTCAAGCACTGAAACGGTTACACTGAACCAGATTAAAAAAGGAATGAAATTCCGTGTGAAACGAATTGCAGACCCAAGTGTGCGGACACAGCTTATTCGTTTTGGCGTCGGGGAGGGAAGCACAGCGCACTGTTTTGAACGGATTCCCTTTGGGCCAATCATTATTAAACACGGGCGTCAAGAAGTCGCTTTGGGTAGAGACCTAACCTATCATATTTGGGTCGAAGTACTGAATTAAAATGAACCATACGTTAGATACAACCATTGATTCTCCAATAATTGAGAATCCTACTCCAAAAAAGGTCAATAAAGTGGTCCTTGTCGGCAATCCGAATGTTGGCAAATCAGCTTTCTTTAATCACTTCAGCGGCCTATATGTTGATGTTTCAAACTTTCCCGGAACAACCGTTGACATTTCGCGAGCAAAATTCAAATCCTCCGACACTTTAAGTAAAAACGAATTTAAGGACACAGAGATTTCTGATACTCCCGGCATCTATGGGGTTAGTTCATTTAATGATGAAGAGCGCGTTGCACGAGATGAAGTCTTGACCGCAGATGTCGTTCTCAATGTTGTTGACGGGACAAACCTCGAAAGAGATTTATTTCTGACTTTACAATTAATTGATATGCAATTTCCAATGGTGGTTGCTGTCAATATGCTTGATGCCGTTGCGGAGGAAGGATTAAAGCTTAACCTTGAAGAACTTGAGCAATTATTAGGCGTGCCAGTTGTGGGCGTCACAGCAATCAAAAATCAAGGTTTTGATGAAATTGAATCCGCTTTACTTCGGGCAAAAAAGGGAAACGAAGATTTTGAATTAAAGACGGAGATACGTTCGATTCTCGATCGGGTTAGTTCAGCAAAGAATCCCACCGCTGAAGCACTTATGATTTTAGAAGGAGATGAAACCATCTCTTTGCGCCACGGGGTCGAACCAATGGACAAACGAGAAGAAATTTATTTAAAACGCAGAAACAGAGTCAATCTGATTGCCTTAGAGGTATGCCGAGAAACTAATTCTAAAGGATTTGCCTCTAAAATTAGTGAGCAGTTGGGGCGGTGGACAACCAACCCGTTAACCGGAATCCCGATCCTTTTATTTTCTCTTTGGCTGATTTACCAAGTTGTTGGCGTTTTGGTCGCGCAGCGTGTGGTTGGTCATACAGAAGTGGAATATGGCAATAAACTGTGGGAGCCTTTTGCCAAACATCTTTTTGCAACCTTTACCCCCGTTACCATTACCGTTGATCGGCTTTCGAAAGATGACACCGGAGAAGATATTGTTGTTGAGTTTCGCGATTTCACATTTCCTGAAGGAACCCAAGCCTCACCGGAGAAATTAGAGGCATTAAAAAACTTTGCCAAGAATCACGATGTGCTGCAAAATTTTCAATTTTCAACCCAAACTCTACGGGGGAAAATTGTGACAATGCTTGCCGGCGAATTCGGCGCGGTAACGATGACCGTCACTTATCTTTTATTTTTACTTTTGCCGCTGATTATAGGTTTTTATTTATTCCTTGCCATTCTCGAAGATTGCGGCTATTTACCTCGATTAGCAACGATGGTCGACCGATTATTAACCGGAATCGGCCTCAATGGGCGTGCCGTAATTCCGATCATCTTGGGTTTTGGCTGCGTTACAATGGCAACCATTACCACGCGACTATTAAACACTTCCCGTGAGAAAACGATTGCCGCTTCGATTTTGAATTTTGCGATTCCGTGTTCGGCACAACTTGCCGTCATCACTGCGTTACTGACCAAAGCAGGCGGCGAATACACTTTAATATTTGCAGCTATCATCCTTTCTTGTCTTATTGGCGTTGGAACAGCAGTCGATCGCATCTTACCCGGAAAATCCTCTGCTTTACTTATCGACCTTCCGCCGATGCGGCTTCCAAGACCGACCAATGTTTTACGAAAAACTTGGATTAAATCATACAGTTTTATGAAAGAAGCAAGCCCTTGGTTTTTCTTTGGTGCCTTGCTCGTTTCATTTATGCAAGTTACCGGTTTGCTTGAGGGGTGGATTTCACTCTTTAAGCCAATTACAACCGGTATTCTGAATTTACCCGCTGATACGGCCAAGGCGTTTGTGATGGGAATGGTTCGCCGTGATTTCGGTGCCGCAGGGCTTTATGAACTATCGTTATCACCTGCCCAAATTGTCGTTTCTTTAACTGTGATTACCTTATTTGTGCCCTGTATTGCCAGTTTAATGGTTCTTATCAAAGAGCGAGGAATGAGGGAAGCGTTTACGATTTGGTTCGGCAGTTGGTTTTTTGCTTTTGCCGTCGGTGGTTTTGTCGCACTATTTGTCAAATAAAGGGAGTGATTATGTCGGCGTGTCAAGTTCAAATCAAGGAGGGAGTGCCGCAAAAAAACTTTACCCGAAGCTGCCCAACTTGCAGTTTAAAAATTGAAAACCAATTTTTAACAAAGTGCCCTCGATGCGGAACTTCATTAAGCCTTGCTGAACTCTGCACAGGCTGCTTTCAAAATGGGGCATGCCACACAGAAATGATAAAACCAGCCAAAGCCCCTAAAGCCAGTTTCTCCTTCACTTCCCTATTCAATTTGACAGGAAAAATCAAATAAACACTCACAAGAGAACACAATTTTCAGCCGATTAGCATCGGTAAGCTCTTTTCTTTTAAAGGGTTATATTTGATTCAATAAGTAATGCACTTGGAGTTATGACAAAAGATCTCATTGCCGCAATTGATGCTGCCAAAGCAGCCGGAAAGCATGCGAAAAGAAATTTCGGGAAGCTTCGAGAAGCGCATATCAGCATGAAAGACCGAAATGACTTTGTAACGACAGTTGATAAAAAGTGTGAGGAATTAGCGGCTCGTGCCATAAGAAAAAAATTCCCTGAAGATTCGATTCAAGGAGAAGAGGGAACATTAGAAACGGGTTCCTCGGGAAGAAAATGGGTCATTGATCCTCTTGACGGAACCACTAACTTTATTCACTCTCTACCCACCTTTTCTGTTAGTATCGCGCTTATTGATTCTGACAATGATATTCGTGTAGGCGCTATTTATCATCCTTCCGCAAAGGAACTCTTTACAGCCGAGCGAGGCAAGGGCGCTTATTTAAACAATCGCAGAATCAAGGTGACAAGAAATTTCAGAACCTTCAATCTTCTTTTGGCTACAGGCTTCCCTTATAAGATTCAAGAACAAGTGGATCAGTACTTAGCATTGTTTAAGGATTTTCTATTAGATTCATCAGGTATCCGTCGTCCCGGCTCGGCTGCAATAGACTTGGCTTATACTGCTTGCGGCCGTTTCGATGGATTTTGGGAGCTTGGGCTAAACGCTTGGGATATGGCAGCGGGCGCTTTGATGGTTCGCGAAGCCGGCGGGCTTGTTACAGACTTTGATGGAAACAATCATTATCTCTCCAAAGGTCACATTGTTGCTAGCAACGGGAAAATCCACCCTTGGATGCTTGAAAAAGTGCAACGACATTTTCCTTTGGAACCAAACAATTCTTAAATCAATTAGCTGTTTTCACGAATGACCAAAATAAAATTCAAGCTCTCCTTACTTCACCTTTTTGGATTCATTCTCCCTGCTTTGATTTCGATTTTATTCATCACTCCAAATGCCTCTCTGGCTCAGCGAAAAAAAACAAAAGCCGTTGAAACCTCCGGAAATTCTCAAGGTGGAGTGAATTACAATCCCAACAAGGAGCAATTGGAACGAGGGAAATTGAAAACGCCGATTCAGTTTTTTAACGCAGCTAAAGGGAAATTTCGTGAAGAAAAATTTGCCCAAGCTGAAGAGCTTTTTACTCGGTATTTGCAAAAGATTGCTGGAGAGCCTCAATCGCGAATCGAGGCGGGGAAGCTTTTTTACGAAAAATCACTGATTGAACAAGCCAAGTACGAACAAGCATCAAAAGCTTGCAATCAAATCTATTTTTCTTCGGCTGGTGATGCCGCCCGCCGCGAATCTCAATTCGACTTATCCATCATTTACGCTCGGCAATTGCAGTATGAATCAGCTGCAAAACAATTGGTTGAATTGATTGGCACTCCTTTCTCACCATTGGATAAGCTTCGGGCTAAAGCCCTACTTTATCTTAGGGTTCTCGCTGCGACAAGGCTCACCCCAACCGAGCTTCGCACCCTTTATTCGTTTTCAAAATCGAAAAATCATGACCTTTCCGCCCTATTCTTTCTTGAATCAAGCCAACGATTGTTTGGAAAAGATTCCACCGATTTCGATTTACTCTCGAATGAAATTCAAGCTTTTCTTTCGGAGAACCCTTCGGTCTCGGCTTATTATAAAACCGCCCTTCAAAACCTCAAGAACAAATGTTCACAAGCAAAGTCTGTAGGTTTTTTCAAGTTGAAGTATGCATTGGTACTTCCGGTCAAACTTGAAGTTTTTGATTCAGAAGCACCAGAGGCTCGGAGCATAGGCGTACAAATTTTAGAAGGAATCCTTCATGCCACCACATCAGCTAACCTCAATCCTCTAAATGGCAGCCGTCATATCTCACTTCATTTCCAAAATGAACTTTTGGATTCAACAAGACTTCTTTCAGGTCTTAATGAACTGATTCAAAATGAACATATATCTCTCGTCATTGGGCCTATATTTAGCGAAAAAGCAAGGCTCATATCAAAG
Source organism: Chloroherpetonaceae bacterium (assembly GCA_033763895.1). NCBI lineage: Bacteria > Pseudomonadati > Chlorobiota > Chlorobiia > Chlorobiales > Chloroherpetonaceae > Chloroherpetonaceae bacterium. The sequence continues at coordinate 92,098 of JANRJQ010000004.1, forward strand.
TTTCTTTCTTCAAAAGGAATTCCGATGATTACGCCAACTGCAACGGACGAATCCATCTCCAAGAATTCTACTTTCGCTTTTCAAATCAACCCAACTTATCGCATGCGAGGTTCAATCATTGCCGATTACCTCATCCGTGAACAAAAAGCTGATACCGTTATCATTTTCGCTCAAGACAGCACTTATGGAAAGGAAATGGCCGAAGGATTTCGAGAAACGATGCTTAAAAACAAGAAGATTGTCAAGTTCTACGCCTTGCTTTCACCCAATTTTACTTCACTAAAAAAAGCCATAGAACCCTTGAGAATTGAGTTCAAGGAAGAGACTGGATATGCACCTACTAGTTCACAATTCATCTATCTTCCAATGACAACCTTAGAAGCTGCTGGTATTGCGGCCTCGCAATTGAAAGTTTTTAATTTTACCGGAAAATTTGTCGGATCTGGAGATTGGTTCAATCCATCCAAACTACAACTCTATAAAGATTTGGTTGATAGCGTTTTTTTTGCAATTGATAGCGATGTGCAGCCGGATCATCCCCTTGTACGAAGTACCGCCGAAACCTATCGAAATTATTGGCGAATGCCCATAGACGCTATGTTCTGGCGAGGTTATGATACCATCGATTATCTGACACAAGTCACTTCGGCAAAAAACTCAATCACTCCCAGCGATTTTGTTTCTTTACTCAAAGCTGCTCCACCATTCCGAGGCGTTCATACTGAAGTTTATTTTCAAGGAGGCTCCGTCAATTCGAGAATGAATATCATGCGTTACCTTGGGGGCAAAATCAAAAGAGTTAATTAATTCATCAAACCTAAATCAACATAAACATGAATCGTAACTTCTTCAAACATTCAATCACTGTGGCTGTTATAATTTCGGTATTATTTATTTTTGGCGGATGTAAATCGAATGATGAAGAAATTCTCATTTTAAAAAATGATAAGGCCCGATTGGAACAACAAGTTTCTCTTCAGATTAACTCTATCGATAGTTTGAAAAAGATGAATTCAACACTTCTTGGAGGTGCTGCCAATAAGGTGAGTGAATTGATTGAAAACAACACCAACTTAGAATCAATTATTCAACTTCGCCAAAAAACCATTGATTCGCTCAGCGGTAAATTAGCCACAACTTACGGGGAACTTCGCTCAACCACCGAAACGCTTCAAAAAGAAAAATTAGAGACGGCAAAAAAAGACAGTATCAATTCGAGACTAGAACGCTCACTTGGTCAACGAGAATCAGAAGCATCAACGCTAAAACAACAAAATGAAACTTTGCAAAATGCGAACAAAGAAATGAGTGAACGGATTGGGCGTCTTTCAACACAAGTAACCGAGATTCGGCAACGAACAGAAGGAATTTCAACAGACATCAATCAATCTCGAACCAATATTTCATCCTTTAGAGAAGAAGTTGGAAAGCAGCTTAATGCCATTCAAGAGAAGTTAGATCGGCAAAGAGCCCCGAAGTCTCAGCCGGCTGAAGTCGAATCTAAACCGCAGTAAGATTAATAGATAGTTACGCCCTCATTTATTTTTATAAATGGGTGTATCTTGCCCAAGTTTATTAAAAGAATTTTTTCTAATATTTTTCACTTAAACTACACGCAATACGATATGAAAAGAATCGTTTTATCAGTGTTAGTGCTACTCACTTTTGCACTAACTTCGTGTGATAATGGCACGAAAGAGCTTACCCAATCAAAAGCTCAAATTGAAAGCCTTCAGCAAGAGCTAACTCAATACTCAACGCAATTTGAAGATGTCAACAAACAGAAACAAGCGCTTGAAGCCTCTGTTTCAGAACTTGCTACAAGTGCAAATCAATTGAAGTTGCTCCTTCCCAATGATCCTAAAAAGGCATATAGCAATGATATTACCGGAATGATTTCAGGGATTAAAGATAAAATTGAATCTCAAAACGCTACCATTTCAAAACTTCAAGGGGAAGTCAGCCGGTTGAAGTCGGTATTAGCAGAAAAAGAAAAAGCCTTAACTACTGCATACAAAAAGATTGATTCCTTAACCTCGGCCAACGAATCGTTGAAAAAAGCAAACGAAAAACTGCTTTCGGATATTGCTGAAGTTCGGAAAAAGGCTGAAGCTGAAGTCGAAGCCGCACAGCAAAAAATTCGTGACCTCGAGGGTCAACTCTTTATTTTCTCTCGTGCTTTTTATGTAGTGAACAATGCCGGTGGACTTAGAAAGATTGGCGTTCTTGATGGAACAAAGTTAAATCCGGCTTTTAACTTGAATGAAAATCGCGATCAATTTGAAGTGGTTGATAAAAACAAAACGACGGAGATTGTTGTCGCCACTACTGTGAAGGATGTCAAACTCTGGACACCTCACTTGAAAGGATCTTATGAAGTGGTGGCTGACCCGACCGATCCGAAAAAATCTATAATTAAAATTCTTCAAAACGAGGAATTTTGGATGATGACAAATTATCTCGTTGTCGGAAACGACGGCTAATTCTTCATCCACGTTTGAAAAGGATATAGGGGCGAGTCATCGCCCCTTATTTTTTTGAAAAAAAATGATTGGTCTCTTTATTCGGGTTTGTGAAGGAAGGGTTGTATTTTTGGACGAGTTTGAAAATTGAACGATTTATGATTTCGACACTGCCAAATCAGCTAACGACGCTGCGAATACTTTTAACCCCGCTTTTTGTTGGTCTTTTTGTCTCAGATTCACCTAAGCTTAAGCTTTGGGGTGTTTTTGTATTTATTCTTGCCTCTTTAACCGACCTCTATGACGGCTATCACGCAAGAAAATATGGACAAATTACGCGGTGGGGTGCATTTATGGACCCTTTAGCGGATAAAATCCTCATTACTTCTGCATTTCTCATTTTCGTTTATGAAGGCTTTCTTCCTCTTTGGCTGGTTGTTATTGTCGCACTTCGCGATATTGTGGTAACGCTCTTAAGACTTTACGCTGAAATTCAGAATAAACCCGTGGTAACGAGCAAATCGGCCAAAATTAAAACCCTTTTTCAAAATGTTTTGGCGTATGTTCTTTTACTTTTAGACACCCTTCGACAAAAGTCCTTCTTTGGAAGTTCAATAGCGGAGAATGCCCTTACTTGGTTGAAGTCTCCATCAGTTCTTTGGGCGATGATTTTTCTTACGATTTTTACCGTTTATACTGGGTTTTCCTACATTATTGAGAACTCGAAAACCTTAAGAGAAGCATATCTTGGCATTCGATCAAATATTAAGGCAATCGTATGATTTCATTTTTCGTATTTTAGCTGAATTATTTTTATTATTTCCTCTGAGCTTTCTAATCCTTCAATCCACTCTTTTGGGATGTTATCAATACTTTTCCCCATTAATTCAATCCCGCCGGCTATTGAACCTGTAAAACCCGTAAGCCCTCCCATATTGATTGTTGAGAGTAAAAAGGTTTCATAATCGGCATTATTTCGTAAGAAAAAAGTGATTGAAAGTTCAATGGCATCATTTTCGGTCATCGCATTGCCATATTCAGTTATTAAATCAATCGGGTAGTAGCCTTCCGTTCGGCTCATTTTATTAATAAATTCTGCTCCAAAAACTTCTTCCGCAACTCGTTTGGCTTCACTTTTCATTTCACTTTGTGCATAACTAAAGCAAATATTAGCGACCTTAAGCGCATTATCGGGTGAAATTCTTAATAATTCAACCAAGTATCTTGCGATTTCCGTTTCAGAAAGAGGAAGTGTTAATGATTTCAATAGCGGTATCGGATTTATGCTATTCTGCCCTTTTCTTAACCCAGTCTTGACCATCGTTGTGAAGTATTCATCGGTATAACCCTTAATTCCTTTGAAGAATTGGCGTAAAATATGATGTGGCTTTCCGTGTGCAGGTAATCCCAAGGCATTTCCAATTAGTGAACCCAATAGAAATGCCCCACTTTGTTCACTTGTGAGCGATAAGTTCTTCATAGCACAAGCTTGGTTGATTTCCAAAAGAAATTCTTCTCTTAAAATGTTTAAATTTGTAACAGTATCGCAGTTAACGCGACCCAAAATGAAGCTATCAAGTTATTAAAAAGGAGTTAATATGTTCGACTTTTTGCTCTCCTTCCTTTCACACAACCCGATTATCCTTCTCTTTTTAACCATTGGTATCGGATTTTTTTTAAGTGAAATTAAAATAAAAGGCATCGGCTTAGGCGTCGTGGCCGTGCTATTTGTGGGTATTGGCTTAGGGGCTTGGGGGAAAGAGGCTTTCCGTATGCCTGAAATCATCAGCCAAATCGGTTTGCTGCTCTTTGTTTACACCATTGGCTTGCATGCCGGCCCGGCATTTTTTAGAATCTTAAAGAATAATGGGGTTCTGCTTTCAGTTCTTGCTTTGGTTGCCGTGCTTTCTGCTTCCGTAGCCGTGTGGCTGACGGTAAAATATGGGAACATCAATCCCGTTACTGCCGTCGGTCTTTTTTGCGGCGCATTAACAAATACGCCGGCTCTTGCAGCAGCCGGAGAAAGTTTAGGGAAATCGCCCGAAGCGGCCTTTCTCACTGTGGGTTATTCGGTAGCGTATCCGCTTGCGGTTGCAATCCCCATTCTCATTGCTCAATTTTACGCCCAATCAAGGAAACTCAATATTGCTGAGGAAACAAAGCGGGCGGAGATTTCATCGGGCGAAAACAATGAGCCGCCGGTCGCAAAAAATGTTGTGATCGAAAATGCGGCTTTAGAAGGCTTAACTATTAGTGAAGCGATTCCCCCGGACTTGATGATTAAGGTCAGCAGGTACGAAAGACGAAAAACCTCGCACGATGAAGAAACGGATGTTCAAATTCCCACTCTGCAAACCACCTTAAAGCGTGGTGATATTTTGCATCTCGTAGGTTCTGCTGCTTCCCTATTGACCATTATTCCCACTCTAGGAACGGAAATTTCATCTGCCGGTCCAGAAACCCGCCGCGACCAAATTGACTACCGCCGAATTCTCATTACTAACTCTGAATTGGTTGGCCGCACAATCGAAGAAACCAAATTCGAAGAAAAATATGGCGCGGTTATCACGCGTTTGCGACGAGGGGACACTGAATTTGTTCCATCCCCAAAAACCGTTTTAGAGCGTGGCGATCGAGTCCGTGTGGTGGCACCGGCAAGCAAAATGCCTGAAATCTCAAAGTACTTGGGCGATAGTTTCAGAGCGATTTCGGAAACTGATTTTTTCTCGTTTGCCGTCGGTATTTTATTGGGCGCACTTTTGGGAAACATTGTCATCCCGATTGGAGAGCACTTTAGCATCAAATTAGGGCTCGCCGGTGGGCCGCTTATCGTTGCACTGATTTTAGGGTACATCGGCCGCACAGGCCCGATTTTCTGGACACTCCCGCTGAATATCAACTTTACTTTCCGTCAGTTGGGGCTTGTGCTTTTCTTTTCTGCTGTCGGACTCAAAGCCGGCGGAAGTTTTGCAGAGGCTTTTGCGGATCAAGGGTTGCGATTGATCGGATTCGGCGCACTCATCACCACAATTTCAGCTTGCATTTTATTTTTTGGTTCTTTGTGGATTATGAAATCGGATTGGGTAACCAGCACGGGGGCTTTGGCCGGAGGTCAAACTCAACCGGCAATTCTTTCCTTTGTCGGGAATATGGCCAAATCAGAAGCGCCAAATGTCGCTTATGTATCCATACTGCCGGCGGCAATGATTTTTAAGATTTTGGTCGCGCAAATTCTCTTGTGGTTTTTGACATTGTAAAACTCAGAGTTAGAATTCAAGGAAATTGAATTTAAGCTTTTGGGTAAAGAATTTACCGACATGTGTAATAAATTTTCATACATTTCTATCAAATTTTGTTGCTCGTGTTCTCTTTTTTCATACCCGTGTTATGAAATTTGCTACTCATGTATCAAATTTTATGTTTCATGTTATGAATTTTTATACTTGTGTTACAACTTTTATAGCTCCAGTAGGAAATTATCATACCCGAGTATTCATTATTGATACTGAAATTTTGATATTCTATCTGATTGATTTGGATGAATGGTTGATTGGAAAATCCGAATTAAGATTCTGCTTTTTTTGTGGAAATGAACCTAAAACGATCGAAATCAATCATCACATTTTTTCCGGAGCGGAAATCCCAAGCATGTACAGCCCATTTTTCAAGACCTGCTTTGCAGCAAGTGCAAGACTGAGGCGCGCTTGCATAATCTCGTTCTCTTCTCCCACAATTCGACATTCCTGATAAAACTTATGGAAGTCTTCGGCGACTTTATCCAAATATCCAATGAGCCGCTGAGGTTCAAGCCCATCTAAGGCACCGAGCACCGCATCGGGAAATCGCATCAGGGTTTTGGCAAGGGTCATTTCTTCTTTCGCAGCAAGCGCCGTGAGATATTCACCCTTGATCTCCGTTTCTTTCACACCCGATTTTTCTTCCGCCGTGCGAAGAATCCCGCAAATTCTTGCGTGCGCATATTGCAAGTAAAAAACGGGGTTATCGGCGGATTGTTTGAGAGCAAGGTCAAGGTCGAAATTAAGGTGTGAGTCTTTTGATCGCATAATGAAGAAAAAGCGTGTTGCATCAGCACCCACCATATCAATGAGCGCATCGAGCGTATCGGCATTGCCTCGCCTTGTCGAAATCTTCACGGCCTTGCCCTCTTGCATTGTGGTGACAAATTGATTGATTGCCACTTTCACTCGGCTTTCATCATATCCCAAAACCTTCAAGGCACGCAGGACATCTGGGTACTCATCGATGTGATCGGCACCAAAGACATTAACCATCAAATCAAATTTTCGGTCAAATTTATCGGTGTGATACGCGATATCGGGAAGCCTATAGCTTGGCTCACCGTTCGACTTGATGAGAACTGTATCAACGGCCTTTGTTTCTTTGGTTTCTTTATCAACCATCGTCTTTCCAAGTTCCGAGGTCTTAAACCAAACCGCGCCATCTTTTTCATAAATAAATCCTTTTTGACGGAGCAAACGAATGACGACTTCGTTACGGCTTTCGCCGAGTGACGAATCAACTTGATAGAGGGTGTTTTCATTGAAAAAGGAATCGTGGCGAATGTTTAATCGCTTCAAGGTTGCTTTGATTCCTTCAAAAATTTCTCCTTCCGCAATGTCTTTGAAATATGCGGTGTCCTCTGAATTCATCAAGGCGTTCCCGTGCTCCTCATAAATTTTTTCGGCGATGTCGCGAATATATTCTCCTTGATAATACTCTGCGGGATAATCTTCCTTAATGCCACAAAGCTCGCGGTAGCGAAGCCGCACGGAGTCGCCGAGAATTCTCATTTGCCGGCCGGCATTGTTGAAATAATACTCCCGCGTGACACTATAGCCTTGCGCGGCAAATAAATTGGCAATTGTATCTCCCAAAACGCCACCTCGGCCTCGTCCAATGGAAAGAGGGCCAGTCGGGTTAGCACTTAAATATTCAACTATGACACGTTTTCCCACGCCGCTCGTCCCTTTGCCGTAGTTTTCCTTTTCTAAAAGAATGGATTTGAGAGAAGCACGAATAAACTGAGGGTCGAGGGTAAAATTGATAAAACCTGCTCCGGCAACTTCCATTTTTTGAATCGAGCCGCTTGGAAAATCAAAGGCTTTAATTAATTCCTCAGCCACTTGTCGAGGGTTCTTTTTCAAGTTTTTGGCTAGAACCATTGCGGCATTTGTCGAGACATCGCCAAATTTTTCATCAGCAGGTTTTTCAACTTGAAAAACCGTATCCGGTGATGCCCCGATTCTTTCAATTCCTTTACGAATGACGGCAGAAAAAAAATCGCGCATGATTTAACGAGAATTAAACTTTGATTTCAAGTCTTCAATTGAAAAGGTTGGTGCAGGGCTGTGGTTTTTCCCCGCATTGTTTTTTCCGCTTCCATTGCGGTGATCTTTCGAGCGGGAATCTTGTTGCCTACCGCTTGATTTCTGCTCGCTTTTCTGAACCGGCTTTTGCTGAGCAAGCAATGGGTTTCGTCTTGAAAGTGAAATGCGCTTCAATGATTCATTGACTTCAAGAACATATACTTTCACGATTTGACCGACCTTGATGACTTCGCGTGCATCTTTCACAAACCGATCGGCAAGTTGAGAGATATGAATGAGCCCATCTTGATGCACGCCGATATCGACAAATGCGCCAAAGTCGGCGACATTCGTAACAACGCCTTCCAATTCCATTCCGGGTTTCAAGTCTTTAATTTCAGAAACACCTTCTTTGAATTCGGCATACTTAAATTCTGCACGCGGATCTCGGCCGGGCTTTTCTAATTCTGCCACAATATCTTTGAGTGTAAACTCACCGACATTCTCGCTCATGAATTTTTTAAGATCAACACTGCGAATTTTTTCCGGAACCTTGGTGATTTCAGTAAGCGAAATTCCGAGTTCCTTGACAATTGATTCTACCACATTGTAGCTTTCGGGGTGAACGGCGGTGTTATCAAGCGGATTTTCACCATCTCGGATTCGTAAAAATCCGGCGGCTTGTTCGAACGCTTTTGGCCCGAACTTGGGAACTTCCAATAATTCTTTTCTGCTCTTGAACGCACCTTTTTCGTTTCGATATGTCACAATATTTTTTGCGGTTGTGCTATTCAACCCTGAGACATATGTAAGCAATTCTTTAGACGCGGTATTTAAATCGACTCCCACAAAATTGACGCAGCTTTCAACGGTTTCGTCAAGCTTGGTTTTCAAAAGCTTTTGATCGACATCGTGTTGATATTGACCAACGCCAATCGACTTTGGGTCAATTTTAACAAGTTCTGCCAATGGGTCTTGAAGTCTTCTGCCAATGCTGATTGCGCCGCGAACGGTTAAATCAAGCTCGGGGAATTCCTCACGCGCAACATCGCCGGCGGAGTAAATCGATGCGCCGGATTCATTCACCATCACTTTAATCGGTTTTGCTTTTCCTTCCGATTCGATTAACTGGAGCACTTCTGAAACAAATGCATCGGTTTCGCGGCCGGCTGTGCCATTGCCGATGGCAATTAATTCAATCGCATATTTTTCAATCAATTGCTTGAGACTTGCCGCCGCTTGAAGCCGCTCTGTATTGGATTGGTGAGGAAATACGGTTTTGTATTCTAAAAATTTTCCTGTATTTGAAAGCGCAGCGACTTTGCAGCCGGTGCGAAATCCGGGATCAATGGCAAGTGTTGGTTTCATTCCTGCCGGTGAAGAAAGCAGAAGCTCTCGAAGGTTTTCAGCGAATGTTTTAACCGCTGCGGTATCCGCTTCTTTTTTCTTTTCATAACGCATTTCACCGATAAGCGTAGTTTTCATCAATCGATCGAACGCGTCCTTCAGCATTGTTTTCAAATACTGAATTAATTCGGATGCATTGGTTTTAATTTCGAACTTTTCAATGGTGTTTTGTACCAATTCGGTATCAAATTCAAAATCAAGTACCAGCACGCCCTCTGTTTCTCCGCGTCTTAGGGCAAGCATATTGTGCGATGGAATTTCTTTTGCCTTGGCGCGGTAATTTCGGTACATCTCGAATTTGGTCGTTCCCTCCGGATGTTCATCTTTGATTTTCGAGGTAAAAAATCCGGTCTCCATAAGAATTTCACGCAGTCTTGCCCGAATCTCCGCCTTTTCTGAAACTTCTTCCGCCAAAATATCGGAAGCGCCTTGCATCGCCTCTTCAGCTGATTTCACGCCCTTTTCTTCCGAAACAAATTTCGCTGCCTCATCAGCCAATGAAATCATTGGTTTCATATCGGCTTGGTTTAATGCCTTAATGAAAACGGCGAGCGGTTCAAGCCCTTTCTCTTTGGCAATTGTGGCTCTTGTTCGCTTTTTGGGTTTGTAAGGAAGGTATAAATCTTCGAGCTCCGTTTTTTGCATGCACGCTGAAATCCTTGATTTCAAGTCTTCGGTCAATTTACCTTGTTCTTCAATAGACTTTAAGATGGTTTGCTTTCGCTCTTCAAGTTCAGTAAGGTAATCGTGCCGTTCGAAAATATCGCGGAGTTGAACTTCATCGAGTCCGCCCGTTCGCTCTTTGCGGTATCGTGCGATAAAGGGAATGGTTCCACCTTCGCTTCTTAAATCAAGGGCATTTTGAACAAAGGCCGGATTGAGTTGCAACTCGGAGGTAATGACTTGTAATAAATTCAGCATTTCAAGATTTACAAATTGGTATAACGGATTTAAGAGCGCCAAAGATAACGGAGTGGGTAACGATTCACAATTGAATTCAGAAATTTTGATTCGGTTATGAGAGAAAACTTAAATAACTCGTTCAATACCCCTTCAAGGATTTCATCGCGATCAAACTCAAGTAAAGAAAAATGATCGATGCGCCCAATTCAACCAAAGAAGCGAAAATGTCGAGCGCAAGTTGCGATGCACCACCCAAAGAATTGAACGAGAATATTTTCGGGAAATCTCCCAAAGCGGTTCGTATCAATACGAGTGAATCTCCGGTTGAGAATGCCTTCCACTCTTCTTCTTTTTCAAACTGAATCGTTTTTGGCTCTCCAAGATTTTCAGGATTCAGATATAATAATATGTACTCGACCTTTCGCTCGTCACCAACCAATTTTTTTCGAATTTGCTTATCGACAATCAGTGCCGTTACGGTTTTTTCTTCTCCAACCCACCCGCGAAGTTGAAGCGCTGAGAGAACTCGTGGAAATTGATAAAATCCTAAAAAATAGAGACAAATGACTGCTCCAAAGAGTGAAATGAGAAGCCCTTTGACCGCATGCTTCTTTTGTCCGAAATACAAGCCTAAAGATTTCAATTCTATTCAAAATTTATTGGCAAAAAGTGACTTTGAATCGCTCTAAAATACCTTATATTTGGGTCTTTAAATTTACCGGAAAGCCTTATTTCATTTGGGTTTAGCGTTTATTTGAAACACGCAATGACGGTAAATTCGAACCCGATTTTTTAAGCAACAATACTTTTTAGGAGAACGAATGGCAGAAAATACGCCAAATGATGCAGTTAATGAGAATCTTCCGCATTACGGTGCAGATAATATTCAAGTATTAAGTGGAATCGAACACGTCCGTAAAAGACCGGCAATGTACATTGGAGACATTGGGGTGCGAGGATTACACCACTTGGTTTATGAAATTGTCGATAACTCGGTCGATGAAGCACTTGCGGGCTACAACAATTTTATTGCCGTTTCAATCAATTCCGATGGTTCAATTTCAGTTGAAGATCGAGGTCGCGGAATCCCGACTGATTTGCATCCGAAAGAAAAGAAATCTGCGTTAGAACTTGTCATGACCGTTATCGGCGCGGGCGGCAAATTTGATAAAGATTCCTACAAGGTCTCCGGAGGGTTGCACGGCGTGGGTGCTTCGGTTGTTAATGCGCTTTCAGAATGGTGTGAAGTGGAAGTTCGCCGCGATGGGAAAATCTTTAAGCAACGCTATAAACGAGGCGTGCCCACTGGCCCTGTTGAGGAAATAGGCAAAATGAAGGATAAACAGACAGGCACACGAACCACTTTTATGCCTGATTCCGAGATTTTCAAAATTCGTGAATACCGTTACGATACAATCGCCGACCGGCTTCGGGAACTTGCCTATCTCAATAAAACGCTGACGATTACTATCTCAGATGAGCGCGATGGAAAATCTGACGAATTTCATTTCAAGGGCGGGATTGTGCAATTTGTAACTGATATGGATCAAAAAGCCGGACGACTTGCTCTCTTGAAAAAGATTCCAAACATTGAAGGAGAAAAAGACGGCACTTACGTTGATATCGCTTTCCAATACAACAACTCCTATCAAGAAAATGTGTATAGCTATGTCAATAACATCAATACACATGAAGGCGGAACTCACCTTACCGGATTTCGAAAGGCACTTACACGGACGCTGAATAATTACGCCACAAAAAATGATTTGCTCAAGCAAGTGAAGATTCCGCTTATCGGCGATGATTTCCGCGAAGGACTGACTGCCGTAGTATCGGTTAAAGTTCCTGAGCCGCAATTTGAAGGTCAAACCAAAACAAAGCTTGGCAACAGCGAAACACAAAGCATTGTTGAAACCATTCTCAATGAAGGCTTGGGTGAATTTATCGAGCAAAATCCCGGGGTTGCAAAGTTGATGATCGAAAAGGCTTCGAGCGCCGCGCAAGCACGAGAAGCCGCGCGAAAAGCCAAAGAACTCACTCGCCGCAAATCGACGCTTGATTCATTTTCTCTTCCGGGTAAACTTGCTGATTGCTCCATCAATGACCCGGAGCTCTGCGAGCTTTTTGTCGTTGAAGGCGATAGCGCCGGTGGCTCTGCCAAACAAGGCCGCGACCGTCGCTTTCAGGCTATTTTACCGCTCAAAGGAAAAATTCTTAATGTTGAGAAAGCCCGTTTAGCGAAGATGCTTGAAAACGAGGAAATCCGCACCATTATTACTGCATTAGGAACAGGAATCGGTGAAGGCGATTTTGATACCACAAAACTTCGTTACGGGAAAATCATCTTGATGACCGATGCCGATGTCGATGGCTCACATATTCGCACCTTGCTTTTGACTTTTCTTTTCAGGTACATGCGTGATCTGCTTGAAGGAGGACGGATTTACATTGCTCAACCGCCGCTTTACCTTGTCAAGGTTGGGAAAGATCAAAATTATGCTTGGGATGAAGAAGAGCGGAATGAAATTGTAAAGCGCTATGAAAGTAAAGGAAAAGAAAACATCAACATTCAACGCTACAAAGGTCTTGGAGAAATGAATCCGGCACAGCTTTGGGATACAACAATGGATCCTGAAAAGCGGACACTTCTAAAAGTCTCGATTGAAAGTGCAATGGAAGCTGATAAAGTGTTTTCAACTTTGATGGGCGATGAAGTTGAACCGAGAAGGCAATTTATTGAATCCAATGCACGGTATGTCCGCCGTTTGGACGTGTAGTTGTTTATTAATCATTGACAAAAAAACGCGGCAAAAGCCGCGTTTTTTTTGAGTTCAATTTTATTGAGTAGAATTGCCTTGATTGAGGTAATCGCTAGGTATTTCCAAGCCCTGCTTTCTAAAAAAGGTAAGTTGATCAAAGTAACCTCGCTGAAACACAATTTTTTCATTTTGAATCTTGAAAAATCCACAACCGCGAAGTCCATTGGGGTCGCGCCATTCTAAAATCGCCCAATCGCCACTTGGGTAAATCGCTTCTTTAATACAAACCATTTTCGCACGAGAGAATTCTATTTCAAACATTTCCCGAATAGCGGATATTCCAATAAGTGGCTGCATAACCACTTGATGGTTTATTGCGTTTTCATCATAGAGTTCCGTCAACGCATTCAGGTCAGCATGATTAAAATGCTGAATCCACTCCTCAACGACTTCAATCGGCGACTTCATTTACTGGACTACTTTGTTAGGGTTGTTTTTTTTTCTTTTTTGGGGGCGCTTTACTTTTCGGTGGTTTGTATTTATCGATTAAGGCAAGCGATAAATCCGCCCCGTCGTATCCGACTTTTTTCTTGAGTGCAAGAATTTTGTGAATAGTCGCGGCTAAATCGAGCGGTGTGGTATCAAATAAATGCTTTTTGGGTTTTACGCCAAAACCATAAAAGGCCATTGGCACAAATCGATCGTATTTTTGCAAGGTACCGTGGGTCGTTCCGGTTTGACCCTTAAAAAAGGAAAATGGCTTTAGTACAAAAAAGACATCCCCACTTCTGCTAGGATATAACGCGTTTTTGATAAAGAATCGACTTGAATCTGTACCGGTTTGCAATAGGTTGGGTTCATTGATTTCATCTCTTGAATAGGCCTCTTTGATGTAAGCGAATTGAAGCAAACCTTTTTTTACAGCATCGATTACTTTTTTTAGATCGTACTTTTGTGAGGTTATGACTTTATGGTTCAAATAAACATCGTTATTCATTACCTCCAAAATGACATTGGGAAATTCTTTATGCACCCTAAGTTTCAGTGAATCTTCAAAATCTTTTTGATTTAAACGCTCACCACCGCGCCATTTCGAATAATTTTGTTCTGGTAAAGGTGCCACTCCGTGATCAGAAGAAAGGGTTGCAAGATATCTTCCACGCCCAATGGTTTCGTCAAGAAATTGAAAGAGATCGGAAAGGTCTTTATCCAATCGAATCATCATGTCTTGAATTTCTCGGCTATTAGGGCCGAAGGTATGCCCACAAATGTCAAGTGACGAAAATGAAATCGCGAGGACATCGGTATGGTCTCTTTGGCCAAGCGATTCTTCTTCAATGACTACTTTCGCAAAATCTTTTGTGAAGGTATTTCCTATCGGGAAAAAGGCAAAGGCATCAAAGCGCTTGTTGCCACGTAGGCGTGGGTCTTTAAGCGTGGAGAGATCGCGAAGAACGTGTGGGAAGATTTCGGAGTCATCGCCGGGAATAACCCCTTCACCTTCGCCAAAATCAGCATCGAAATAATCTTCATCACGAAGCAAAGGCTCCCATTTTGAATTAAAATGAGATTCAGGAATTTTTCTTGCATTGAACGATTTCAGCCATTGAGGCGATTTAGCGTCCTTAAAGTAATAGGTACTTGAAACCCACTTTCCTGTTTCGTCATCAAACCAAAACGCAGCATTGGCCTGTTTTCCCGCGGGTAGTATCGCCGCTCGATTTTTCAACGCAATTCCTATGACACGCGACTTGGGTCGCTCTGCTTTCAAGTATGAAAAAACATTTTCAACTTGAGCATTTTTTGGAGACATTTTACCCTGATTCTTTTTGGAATCGATTTCTACACCGCTCACCGTTGAATCACTTACACAATACACTTGTTTGGCCGAATTCACATCAAACCAATCATTACCAATAATACCGTGTTTTGAAGGAAAGACCCCCGAATAAATCGACTGGTGACCTACTGCTGTTAATGTTGCGATAAATGGATAATGGGTTGATTTGAACCAAGCCCCTTTATTCATGAAGCGCTTGAAGCCTGCTTTATCGGGATCTTTGGATTTTGGTGATGAGGGTTCAATAAAAAACTTTGCGTAGCGATCAAGGTAATCGCCCCGAAGTTGATCAACGGTAATCGAGACAATCAGCTTCGGATATCTTATTACTTCTGACTTTTTGGGTTTTTGCTTTTTTTGAGAATAGCCTGAAACCTGAAAAATGGTGAAGAATGTGATAAATAAGATAAAATACTTAAAGATCATTCTAATTTCTATGCGTTACGAGTCTTATTCTTAACCTTATGAGGAAGTTAAACACACCTTGATTTAAGATTTCAAATGTACTTCAATTGTGGAAAGCATTCAAATTAAATGTGACTGAATGTTCAATCATTCGATCAAGGCAGGAGCGCTTTAGTTTTTCCAAAATGGAATATAGTACTCTCGTCCATTGGTATTTCGACGAATATAAAGGAGATTATTCCCACGAAGCGAATCATGCAAGGGAATATAAGTGACTATTCCTGCGATTTCACGGTCGCCCCGAATTTGAGAGTAGAAGGTTAAGTTTAATAAGGGAGAATCATTTAATCGAATATCATAAAGGCTTTGAAGTGCTTTTATTGCTGCTTTACGGTTTTCAGATGTGGTCGTATCTATTCTTCCGATCATTATCCCTTCAGGGTTAAATGTTTTTATGTCTGGAAATCGCATTCGCAGTGAATCGTTATCAATTGAGCGGTAAGGTATAAATAGCCTTATGGCATTATCAGAAATAATATCCGATTGAATTGAAGGTGAAAGTGCGGTTTCATCGCGGGCATGCATATTTTCATAGTAATTTATTGTAGCACCAACATCAGAGGCGCTTGAGGGAAGAAAAATTGTTTTATCGATTCTAATGGACTCCAGATACACTAAAGGGGATACCGCCAAAATAATTGAATACAGAAATATAACAGCCATTAATTTTTTATAAGTCAGGGCGGCGGTAAATGTCAGTACAAATGGCCGAAATACTCGACTTAATGTAATCAAAGAAAAGAAATCATTGATTACGAAAATAATTTTTTCTAAGGTTTGATTATCATTCCAATGAAGAAATTTCTCTTTTTTCAGAAGATAATCAGTAAAATTAATGAGCACTGCAAATGAAATGAAAAACAACCCAACAATTAATGTGAAGATTGACCCTTTTGAAGCCACACTTGAAGATATACCACCGATAATGCTTCCAAAACCGGCTGTAATTAAAATCAAAAATGTAATACTGAATATCACACTACAAAAACGATCTATTTTCGCAATAAATACATCAAGTGAAGGGACTCTTAACTCCGCATATCGGTGAAAAAGTGGACTTTGATTCAATTGCTTCCAGTTATTTGCTTCGGGATATGCAGCACGAAGGCTAATCATCCCGACCCAAAGCCCCCTTGCTGTTAAATGTATTAGAAGGTTACCAATTACAATGCATGAAAGTGACCATCCTAAAATGGTGATAATTAATAAAGGCGAGCGTGGGTCTTCAATGAGAGTTCGAATAATTTTTTCATCAAGAATTGCAGGTACGCGAAAGAGGGCCAAAAGGGAAATCCCTGAAATTAATAATTCAAGATTCCAAGATTGACGAATGAGATCTGTTCTTATTTCATTTGATTTTTGAGAATCTTGATCACTTTGATGAATCATTCATCAATTTTACCTGATTAATAATTAAGGAAGAACAAGGAAATTCTTATTGGAGGGAAAGAAAAAAAACCAAACCAAACTTAAAATAAAAAGTGCCCTTGTAACGGGCACTTTTTTCAAAAAATAATTACATTTGAGGCTGTGATTCAACAACCGGTGCAGCTGCTGGTTCAACAGGTGCTTCAACAGACTTGCGTGGACGTCCTCGACGCTTGCCTGTTCCACCTTCTACTTTTGCTGGACGGCCGGGTTTTCTTTTTCCGGGAGCTAATTTTGTGCCCGGTTTACGACCTCGTTTTTTTCCGGTTGGTGCAGGTACTGCTGGTTCTGGAGCCGGCGAACCCGGAACAACTAAGTTCAAGCGGCGGAAAACGTATTCTACAACTGCGTTTCGAGATTGTGGGTTTAAATTTTCAAGCACGTTTGAAAGCGTTTTAATTGCTTCTGCTTCTAATTCAATGCTATGATTAGCCATTTATTGTATGTTTGATTATTTATGAAATAACAGTATTGTTCCTAAATATAAAACATTTGGAAACCCCAAATGAAATAATTGAACTAAAATAAAAATAAATTTCAATTTCCAAATAATTATTTTTTTAGAACAATTGATTATCTCATATAGTATTTCAATGGATTTAAGCGGCAAGGGCATTCTTCAGCAATGAGGATGTTTTTAGAAATAAGCCCTTTATCCCTCACTTCATATAATTTGGGAACAACTTTATCACGAAGTTGAAGCGGTGTAATAGGATTAATATAAATATTTGTATTTCCTTCAAAACCGGCAGGTGTGTTTACTCGCCATTTTATTTGAACTGCCCACGGCATATTATACACTGAATCTATTGGTGTGTAATACCATTCTTCGTTACAAGAAATATGACTTCCCATTGCAGCATGACAAGCATGTACCATATCACTCATATCTCTCAATTCAGCCTCCGAGTGTTCTTGAGGCCTTGCGTGAATTGATTTTGAATAAATGGCTAATGTAGGAAATCGATTTCCTATTGCTGTAAATGCAATTGCATGTTCATTTTCAGCAAATACTAAATTATAATGAATCGCTAAATTGGGGCCATATTCGTTAAAAATATTTGGGTTATTTCGTAGCATCTGGGTTTGCGATTCAATCATCATCGACCAGCTATCAAGCCCAACGAGTTGTTTGTGTAAATGATCAAAAGAAGCCCCCGCGGGTTTTAACCAATTTTGAAATACACTCACATAACGCACATATCGATTATTGGTATAAATATCTTTCAAAGCTTGAACAGTGCTTCGAAAATATTCATAGTGCTCGTCGGTTGTCATTTCTCCCGAGCTAAATAAATGTGATTCGTTGGTGGCACTTTCACGAAAATGTCTTGACGCAATGATGAGTTCATGACTTCCTCCAAAAAATGCATCCGCCAACGAAAGCTTATCATCTATTGAAGTTAATTTTATTTCTTCTGCCGATTTACCAGATTTTGACAGTTTATAATCAATAACTTTCAAAACATGCTTTAATCCATCCGCTTCGCTGAGATATCTCTCTTTCCACTCGAGTTGCGATTTCGTCATCCTAAAATTGTAATTCTTTCTCCAATAATCGAGTGAAAGAATTTCAAATAGGTTTGGTGTGCGTCGAAATTCTGCTTTTGAATTAAAATACTCTGAGGCTGTAATTCCTTGTAAGTGTTGGTATTTTCCGCCAACTAAAACAGAGCGCATTTTTTCAGGTGGGGTTTCAAAATATCGGCTCTCACAAAATGAACAGATATCTTCTTTTTCCTTCTTAAAGACAGGAGGAAAAAAACTCACACTATCTTGGTCAAGCGGTTTATTGCCTCTTCCCGGAATTGCCCAAACCTCTGTTCCTGTAAATGGGTTGATTTGCTTAACAGTGCCATCAGGCATATGGGTGTAATACACATCATACCTCATCATCGGTAAATTCCCAACCGATTCTTCGAGGTAATTCTTACGAGACGGTGTAAGCATTACTTGTGTGTGTTTATGAAAAGTCTGACTTTATAGTTCCCTAAATCAAATGTGCGGCTAATGTTAAAGTCATTCTATACTATGGTTTGAAATATAACACTTTGAAAAACCACACACCGCATAAAAAAGCAAAAAGTGTTAGGATGAAAAGGACGATTTCGCCAATTTGAACGCCTCTTTCAATAACGGAAATCGTTGGATTCATCGGGTTTATAAATGCCATAACGGTTGACTTTCCTTCACACTTCTTTGTTAATTTTAAAGCATCTTCTTCAAAAAAAACTTCATCCGTTAGCCGAATTTGATCACTCACAAAAGTTTTCCCATCAAACTGAAAATTATATTCCATCACAATTTTATACTTGCCTGCGCTTTTACCTTTTAATGCGATTGCTTCAAACCGCTGAATGTTCGCTTTTCGCTCAACCCAATTTTTAGAATCAATGCCGTAATAAATATTTACTCCGGCTCCCATCATTCCGATTATCCCAATAACCACCAAGATCGAACCTGAAACAGTAAGGGTAATCAATTGCAAACGACTTAGTTGATGCCCAAAAACCCAATAAGTTGTGCCACGAAATATCCAATTTTGTGAATTCATCTTCTATAATTGACCAATCAACTTTAGAAATTCATCTTCACTTAACACCTTAACCCCAAGCGATTTCGCCTTTTCCAATTTTGAACCGGCTTCTGAACCCGCAACAACGAAATCTGTTTTCTTACTCACAGAACCCGACACTTTTCCACCTCTTTCCATTACGAAATCAGAAGCTTCTTCGCGCTTTAGCTTTTCAAGCGTACCTGTGAAAACAAAAGATTTTCCTTTTACTGCTAAATTTTCAATCACCTTTGCGGCTTTGCCTTCAAAAGCCACGCCTGCATTTTTTAATTTGGATAAAATGATTTCCGTAGGACGTTTCCTAAAATATTCTGTTATTGATTGAGCAATTGTTTCACCAATTTCCCCGGTTTCTAAAAGCTCCTCAACGGTTGCTGATCGAAGTTTATCAATTGAAGGAAACTTCAACGATAAGATGCGTGCAGTTGCTGAACCAACATGACGGATTCCCAACGCAAAGATAAGGCGATCGAGTGGGCGCGATTTGCAGCTTTCAAGAGCATCTAATAAATTTTGTGCAGACTTATCCCCAAAGCGTTCAAGTTGTGATAAGCTTGATTTTTCAAGAAAGAATAAATCACCTGCATCTTGAATTAATCCTTCATTGAATAATTGATCGATAATGGCTTCGCCCAAAGAACCAATGTCCATCGCATTGCGTGAGGCAAAATGAATAATTCGTCCTTTTCGTTGATCGGGGCATCCTTCTTCATTGGGGCAGTAATAATTCACTTCGTTTTCAGGTTTTAAAAGCGGTGTTCCACATGAAGGACAATTTGATGGCGGCTTTATTGGCAAATTCGAGACCCTCAGTTCAGGAATCACGCGAAGCACTTTGGGAATTACGTCACCGGATTTCTCTAATTCTACCGTATCCCCTTGACAAAGACCCAAACGCTCAATTTCATCAAAGTTGTGCAAAGTTGAACGTGAAATTACAGAGCCTGCAAGAGGAACAGGTTCAAGTTCAGCAACCGGTGTTATTGCTCCGGTCCTACCAACTTGAAATGAAACGGCTTTTAATTTTGTCTCTGCACGCCGTGCTGAAAACTTATACGCGATTGCCCACCGAGGCGATTTGGAAGTTTCACCAAGTAATTTTCGGTGTTGGATATGATTGACTTTAAGGACTGCCCCATCGATTTCAAATGGAAGGGAATCTCGACGCGTTTCCCAAGTCTCTAAAAATTTTGTGATTTCATTTAGACTTGACGCGACTTCCCGAGCAGAATAAACATTAAACCCTAAGTCGGAGAGTAACTTCAAACGTTCTGCATGAGATAAGGAATCCGGCAACGATTTGCTTTCAAGGTGATAGGCAAAAAAGGTGAGTTTGCGTTTGGAAACTTCTTTTGAATCTTGTTGCTTGAGCGTTCCGGCGGTTGCGTTTCTCGGATTCGCGAAGATTTTTTCTTCTGCTTCCTCGCGCTCGCGGTTCATTGTTTCAAAATCTGCTTTCAGCATCAAGGCTTCGCCTCTCACTTCAAAATCATTTTTAAATTCATTCATCCAAATGGCGTGATTCCACTTTTCATCGATAGTGGTTAATTTTGAAAAATTTGTACGAAGTGGAATCGTAGGAATGGTTTTAAGATTTTCAGTAATATCATCGCCTTCTGTTCCATCGCCACGCGTTGCGCCTTGAGTGAATCGGCCATTTTCATATAAAAGGCTGATAGCAATTCCGTCAAATTTTAATTCGCATACCATTTCAAAGGTGGAAATCCCTTCAACCGAAAGCCCCTTTTCAACCCGCTCATAAAAGTCACGAAGTTCTTCTAAGGAATAGGTATTTGATAAAGACATCATTCGCTCACGATGCCGAACGACGGGAAAGTTTTTTGTAACCACCCCACCAACACGTTGAGATGGGCTATCGGGGGTTTTGAGATTCGGGAAAACGGATTCAATTTCTATGAGGCGTTCAAGCTTTTTATCAAATTCAAAGTCGGAGATTGTAGGGTCTGCTAAAACATAGTAGCGGTAATTATGTTCATGCAGTTCTTCACGAAGCTTCTCGGCTTCAGCCTTTGCTGCAGATTCAGTCATAAAATCAGAATTTAAGTGTGACTCCAAAGTTGGTAGAAGTGATGAACAGGTCCGTGACCATTTTCAGATTTGCCGAGTTTCATCATCGATCCTGCTTCTATTGCACCGGAGAGATACTTAGAAGCATTGCGTACGGCTTCAGTAAGAGACATACCTTTCGCAAGATACGCGGCAATTGCAGATGAAAGCGTGCAACCCGTACCGTGTGTATTCGGAGTGGTTAAACGAACGCTCTTTATCCAAATCATTTCCTTTTCATCATTGATCAAGCAATCGTGAATCTCACCATTTATGCTATTTCGATGACCACCTTTCAAAAGCACGGCATTCGCTCCAAAGTTGCATAAAGCTTGGGCAGATTCCTCGAGTTGAGCATTGCTAGATTCTGCCGTCAAAGAAGCATCTTCAAGTAAAATGGCTGCTTCCGGTAAATTAGGCGTAAGTATGGTTGACATTGGAATTAAGCGTGATTTCAAGGTGTGAATGGCTTCATCGCGCAATAACTTATCTCCGCTTTTGGCCACCATCACGGGGTCGAGTACAACGAAACGAGGTTTATATTCTTCAAGTGCATTGGCAACGGTTTCAATCACCTCAGGCGTCGAAAGCATTCCTATTTTCACGGCATCGGCACCGATATCTGAAAAAACCGCATCCAATTGCGATTTGATGAATGAAGGCGGCAAATCGTGTATCGCGGTAACGGCGATCGTGTTTTGAGCAGTGAGCGCGGTGAGCACGCTCATCCCATAGCAGCCAAGGGCAGAAAATGTTTTTATGTCTGCTTGAATACCAGCACCACCGCCACTATCGCTACCGGCGATGGTTAAAAGTTTTTTATAGATCATTGTGTGTTGTTCAATTGAAAGGAACCGATTTTTTACCGCTCAAATTTATTTCCGCCCACGCTTGACATAATCTTTCCGATCATATCGGAGTATGTTCGGGAGGCCTCCAACTCGTCTTTCCCGACCATTGAATGTTGGTAAAGTCCTTCCAAAATAAATTCCATTCCCGTAGCTAATTCGTCTTTGGTACGAGGCTTCAAGGTTGATTCCGTCACTTCTTTCAACCCTTTCACCTTTGAAAGTGCCGCGGCATAATCGTCAAACTTCATATCGTTGTAGATGTCAATCGTATTGCCTTGTGCAAACCAATTGGTGATGGAATGATACGCATTTTGACCTTGGACTTTTTTATTCGGGTCAGGACAATATTTTTTAAAGACTTGCAACACGGCTTTTCCAACGAGCATTTTAGCCACATTAATTGCGCCTTCTTGTTCACCTTCATAAACCAACTCAATTTTCCCAGTAATTGCAGGAATTGTTTGAAATAAGTCCGAAATTCGCGTTAATGTTGTGGCTTCTTCATTTAATATTGCCCGGCGCTCGGCATTGCTGACAAGATTTTCCATAGCGCTGATGGTAAGCCGTGCAGAGACACCGGATTTTTGATCAATGTACTCGCTCTTGCGTGCTTCAAAAGCAATATGCTCAATTAATTCACGGAAGTAATAAGGCACCTCAATTTTAACGCTTGGCCTTGAAGTCCACGATTCTTTCATCGTGATATCGATGCCGGATTCAATGGTTCTTGGGTAATGGGTGATGATTTGAGAATCGATACGGTCTTTCAAAGGGGTGATAATATTGCCGCGATTGGTATAATCTTCAGGATTGGCGGAAAAGATGATAAAAATATCCAGAGGAATTCGAACTTGAAATCCTCTAATTTGAATATCCTTTTCTTGCATGATGTTCAGTAAACCAACTTGAATTCGGGGTTGAAGGTCAGGTAATTCATTGATGGCAAAAATTCCACGGTTGGTTCGCGGAATAATTCCGTAGTGAATTACATTTTCATCGGCATAACTCAGGCGCTGTGTCGCAGCTTTAATCGGGTCGATATCGCCAATTAAGTCGGCGATTGTCACGTCAGGTGTGGCAAGTTTTTCACTATAGCGCTGCTCCCTTGGAATCCAAGCAATTTCAGTTTCATCACCTTCATGTAAAACGCGTTCGCGTGCAAATTTTGAAAGTGGATTGAAGGGACTGTCATTAATTTCTGACCCTTTAACAATTGGAATGACCTCGTCTAAGAGATTAGTCATCATCCGAATGAGCTTTGTTTTTGCTTGACCGCGAAGCCCAAGCAAAATGATATCATGACGCGATAGCAAGGCATTTTGAAGTTGCGGAATGACTGTACGTTCATAACCGACAATTCCGGGAAAAATTTCTTGACCCGACTTTAACTTTGCAATCAAGTTAGAGCGGATCTCTTCTTTCACCGAACGTGTTTTGTAGCCAGAGGCTTTCAATTCACCGAGTGTTCGGATTTTTTGATATTCCATAAGTTTAATTTTGTGTTCTTGAATAGAGAAATTGATGAGTTTTTCCAATCGCTTTAAGTTTTTAATCGGCGCTTTGAAATTTCGCGCACAATATCGGCGGCGACTTCAAGTGCCTTTTTTCCGTCTGTTGAACCAACGCGAATTGGCTTTTGATAAAGAATTGACTCGATAAAACTTTCCTGCTCCGCTTTTAATGCATTGATTTTAGGTGCTTCAAGAGAAAAATACTCGATTGTATTTCCTTTTAGAACATCTTCAACCTCTCCAAACATCGTGAGTATTTTTTCCGTTGCAAATTCCTTTAAACTCCGTTTTCTTTCTTTTGTCTCAGCAATCGGGACAATTTTAAAGATTTCAGATTTACCCGAAGTAAGATCAAGCGAGGCATAAGCATTTGGGTTTTTACAAAATAGCCTCATCTTTCGAACCTTTGCACGGCTAATTCTACTTGACGTTACTGTAGCGACAGCGCCATTCTGAAACTCCAATCGCGCATTGGCGATATCCCATTCATCTGAAAAGACAGAAGCTCCCGTTGCTGAAACAGATGTCACAGGTGACTGGATGATTGACAAAATCAAATCAATGTCATGAATCATTAAATCGAGCACTACCGAAACATCGGTCGCTCGTTTTGTGAAGCCAGCCAACCTTTCCGCCGTTATAAATACGGGCTCTCCAAGATGCGGTTCTGCGGCAACCAGTGCCGGATTAAACCGCTCAATATGACCCACTTGAATTTTTGCACTGTGTTCTGTTTCCAAACGAATAAGTTGCTCAGCCTCTTCAGGTGTAGCGGTTATCGGCTTTTCGATAAAAAGATGTTTTCCTTTTTTTAAGAGAGAAAGAGACACTTGAAAATGAAAACTTGTTGGCGTAGCAATAATGAGCGCATCGCATTCTTCCGAAAGATGTTCAATATTCTCAAAGGCTTTCGTATTATGCTTTTTCGCGACCGCTTTTAGGCGTTCCCGATTCTCATCAAAAACACCACTGAATATCATATCCTTTCTTTCGAGGGCAAGTTCCGCCAAAAGTTTAGAATGAAGTTCTCCAAGTTTCCCAACGCCTACAACGCCCACTCGGACGCTTTTCCCAAATTCTAAATTCATTTTAATGTCCGTTCCAAACGGGTTTTCGCTTTTCGATAAAAGCCTTCATTCCTTCGCGCATATCAGAAGTTGAAAAGAGAATTGAAAATAGCCGACGCTCTAATTCGATGCCTGAATGAATAAATGTACGATCAGAATTATGGACTGCCTCTTTTGCCATCCGTACTGCAAGCGGCGCTTTTGAAGCAATTTCAGCAGTTAATTTTTTTGCATCATCCAAGTAGGAAGATTGAGGATAAACATGATTAATCAGACCCATTCCATAAGCATCGGCAGCCGTTATTTGTTTGCCGGTAAGAATTAATTCCATCGCCTTTTTGGTGCCCACAATTCTCGAAAGCCGCTGGGTTCCGCCTGCGCCGGGAATCACGCCGATATTTACTTCGGGAAAACCAAATTTTGCTGTTTCGGATGCAACGAGAATATCACAAGCAAGTGCCAATTCAAACCCGCCGCCTAAAGCATACCCCGAAACTGCAGCTATCGTTGGTTTATGAATCGCAGCGACTGCATCCCACATTTCCAAATACCCTTTTGAAAGCATTTCCATCGGAGTTGCTTCCACCATTTCTTTAATGTCTGCCCCAGCAGCGAAGGCTTTTTCGGAACCCGAAATTAGAATAGCGCGAACAGCAGGATTTTGATCAAAGGTTGCAAGCGCATGATTCAACTCGGTCATCAGTTGGAAATTCAACGCATTCAGGGCTTCCGGCCGATTTAAGGTAATACTTGCCACATAAGTGGTTTCATCAATCGAAGTTAAAATACACTGATATGTCATCGTTTTTTGGATTCTTTTGAATGGTGATAAAAAATCAAAATTCAATTTTGATTAAAGTTCTTTCAATTGGTTCTAAAGACTTTAATAATACTTGATTTTTTCGGATGTGCCTTAGAAATTTTCTCTAAAAAACGGGTTAAGGTGAAATGGGTGTTTACACAGTGTCTAACGATTCGTAATTAAGATTAAACAAACTGATTTAACTGTCTAACCAATAAATGTTTTTACCAATGACTCAAAATTTTTCATTCAAAAAAATTACGGGAGAAGAAACATCACTCTCGAACTACTCGGGTAAGGCCGTGTTGATTGTGAATGTCGCATCGAAGTGCGGTTATACGCCTCAATACACCGGATTAGAAAAACTTCATGAAACATTTTCAGAAAAGGGACTTGCTGTTGTCGGATTTCCCTGCAATCAATTTGGAGCGCAAGAGCCCGGAAGTGAAGAAGAGATTCAACGCTTTTGTACGAGTAACTACGGCGTTCAATTTGATATGATGTCGAAAATTGATGTGAAGGGTAGTGGTGCCCACCCGCTTTATCAATGGCTTACCTCGAACGCAGAACCGAAAGGGGATGTGAAATGGAACTTCGAAAAGTTTTTATTAGATAAAAAGGGAAATATTGTAGGTCGATTTGAAAGCGGTGTTGCTCCTGAATCGGAAAAGTTGATAAGAGCGATTGAATCTGCTCTTGCCTAATCACTAAGATTCTTTAAAGACAAAAGCCCCAATTGGGGCTTTTGTCGTAAAGATCCAAGGGTATCTTATTTTGCAAGGACTTCTACTTTTTCATCTTGAAGCGGATTGCCGTTGATTCGGTAATAAGTTTTTAGAGGAAGGCTATAAATCTTGATGAATCCTTCGCTGGCCTTATGATCAAAAGTATCTTCTTCGGTGTAAGTGGCGAGACTTAAATCATAAAGCGAGTTTTTCGAATAGCGCCCGGCAATTTCCACATTTCCTTTATAAAGTTTAACCGTTACACTGCCGTTAACTACTTTTTGTGTTTCATTCATAAAAGCAGAAAGTGCAAAGCGCAAGGGTGAAAACCACAGTCCGTTATAGATTAAATCGGCAAAGTCGTGAGCGAGTTTCAGTTTGTAATGCATTGTGTCTTTATCGAGTGTGAGTCTTTCCAATTCGCGATGCGCAAAGTGAAGAATCGTAGCTGCGGGTGCTTCATAGATTTCTCTTGACTTAATCCCCACCAATCGATTTTCCACAAGATCAAGACGGCCAATTGCATTTGCACCACCAATCGAATTTAGGCGATCGATGAGCACCACTGGGCTGAGCTTTTCACCATTCAATGAAATCGGAATACCGCCTTCAAAATCAACGGTTACATATTCAGCTTTATCGGGCGCGTTTTCTGGCGAAACAGTTCGCTGATAAGCTTCAGCCGGTGCTGTTACGCGCGGATCTTCAAGCACACCGCACTCAATGCTTGTTCCCCACATATTTTCATCAATCGAAAATGGATTTTCTTTTGTGGCTTTCACAGGTATATTATGCTTCTGAGCATAAGCAATTTCTTCTTCCCTTGATCGAAATTCCCAATCACGAAGCGGGGCAATAACTTTTACATCAGGAGCAAGTGCCGCAAGTGCTGCTTCAAACCTTACTTGGTCGTTTCCCTTTCCTGTACATCCGTGGGCAACCATATCACATCCTTCTGCAAGTGCCACTTGTGCTAACCCTTTTGCGAGTAACGGTCTCCCTAATGATGTGGCCATCGGATAGGTATGTTCATATAGTGCACCGGCTTTGAGGGTAGGGAAAATAAAATCTGTTGCAAATTCATCTTGAAGGTTAAGCATAAAAGCTTTTTTTGCGCCAGTCTTATAGGCCTTTTCCTCTACGCCTATCAATTCCTTTTTTTGCCCAAGGTCCCCTGTTACGGTAATGATATCGGCATCATATTTTTCTTGCAACCACTTGACCATTACGGAAGTATCAAGACCACCCGAGTAGGCGACGGCGATTTTATGCTTTTTCATAGTTTCTGTATTGAATTAAGTTAAATTTTCTTTTGCGTCTTTTCTTGCTTGAGAAACAATTTTTCGGAGCGCTTCTTCTATTTGTTTGGTACGGCGAGTGTTTATTGGTGCAATAAAGATGACATTATCGCCTGCAAGCGTCGCCATTATGTCTGGCAAACCGATTGAATCCAAAATCTGTGCGACTCCACTCGCCCGGCCCGGCAACGTTTTAACAACAACAAGTGAATCATTTGATATGATTGATTCAATTTCATAGCTAATCAACATCCGAAGACGTTGATTCTCTCCTTCTGTGTGAAGCACATACCGTGTTCCGACAGCAGTATTCACTTTTGCGATGCCGAGTTCACGAAGGTCTCGTGAAAGGGTGGCTTGATTAACTTCATACCCCTTTTTTTGCAACGCTACGGCCAATTCCTCTTGATTTGCAATGACCTCCGAAGTGATGACTTCTTTAATTGCCAGTTGCCTATCCTGTTTTTCCATTATGATTTCTCTGAATTCAACATTATGTTTCAACTTCGTTTGAATTCTCACACAAAGCGCCTTGTCATGTCGCGTAGTATAGCATCGCCATTATTGCTTTCTGAACATGCAATCGGTTTTCAGCTTCCAAAAACACTTCTGAATTTGATCCATCCAAAACCTCGTCAGTAATTTCTTCGCCTCTCACAGCCGGTAAACAGTGTAAAACGAGGGCGTCTGCCTTGGCATTATTTAATAATTCTTGATTGATTTGGTAGGTCGAAAATACCTTTTTTCGAATTTCGGTTTCCTTTTCTTGCCCCATACTAACCCAAACATCTGTATAAAGTGCATCAGCATAGCGAGCAGCTTGTATTGGATTTTCAATCCACTCAATTTTTCCTTTAGTATTTTTTACCGCGAGATTAAAAAGAGATTGATCTGGCTCGTATCCTTTTGGTGTTGAGATAACGAAATGAATCGGATAATTCATCGCGAATTCTAACCAAGAATGGACAATGTTATTTCCATCGCCAATAAAAACAATCTTCGAATCGGGCTTTAGTTTTCCCTTCATTCGAAGGGTAAAAGCATCGGCTAAAACCTGACAAGGATGCGAGAAGTTTGTCAGTGCATTAATTACGGGGATATCCGCCCATTTTGCTAAGTCAAGGAGCAAATTGTGGTCGAAAAGCCGTGCGATAATTAAATCGTTGTAACGTGAAAGAACTCTCGCGACATCTGCCACACTTTCGCGTGTACCTAACCCAACAGATTCTTGACCCAAATAAACAGGATGACCACCAAGTTGAAAAACGCCGACTTCAAAAGAAACGCGGGTTCGGAGTGACGGTTTTTGAAATATCATTGCCGCTGTTTTTCCAATTAATGGGCGTTCATTTTTATTGAATTTCAATTCTTCGGCTTTAATGAAAATCTCTTCAATTTTGTTGTAAGATAAATTTTCAAGTGAAAGCAAGTCATTCATTAATTCATGATTCATGATTAAACGGGATAGGAATTTTCTATCTCAATATGAGTATTAAAGGAATTTTTTGGAGCGTTTTCTCGAATCATTTCAGTTCCAATTCCTTCACTTGTAAATATTTCTAGTAAGAGAGAATGTTTGATTCGACCATCAATAAAGTGAACTTTACCGACTCCGTTTCGCATTGCCTCAAAAGCTGAATTCACTTTTGGAATCATACCACCGTGAATTTTCCCACCTGCAATTAATTCTTTTGATCTTCCTTCAGAAAGTGAAGAAATTAGTGCCCCATCAACCATTACACCCTCGGTATCAGAGAGGTAAACGAGTTTTTCGGCATCCAATGCCACAGCAATTGCCGATGCAGCAAGGTCTGCATTAATATTATAAGGTTGACCATTCTCTCCTTGCCCAATTGGAGCCACAACAGGAATCATCTCGTTCTTCATTAAAAGCATGAGCAAAGAAACATTCACGGCAGAAACTTCTCCAACATAGCCTAAATCAATTTCGCTTTGCAATGCCTTTGCCTTTAAAAGTGAGGCGTCCAATCCGGAAAGCCCGATTCCTGCACCACCATTGAGTGAAATTAGCCCTGCAATTTCTTTATTTAAAGATGAAAGCCCATAAACCACACACTCAAGCATTTTGGAATCGGTGTAACGCATACCTTCGACAAACCTTGTTTCTACACCAAAAGCATTTGCAAGCGTTGTAATTTCTTTCCCTCCACCGTGAACGACAACGATATTAATTCCAAGTTTCTTGAGCATCGTAACATCTTTAGCAAATGTTCTCATAAGCCCTTCATCGGTCATGACAGCACCACCAAATTTGATGACGAAAATTTTCCCTTCGTAGGTTTGAATGAATGGCAGGGCCTCAACCAAGACTTCTTCTTTTCTTTGCATTGAATTTTAATCGAATAAAAATACGAGACGAAAGCGACGCCTTCTTCTTTTGATAGGGTTTACTTGATTTCTTGAGCAATTGATAAAAGTTCAGCTTCCTTTTGATAAAGATTGGGTACAAAGATCTCCATCAGTTTTTCCGGAGACTTCGTTGTTACAAAGCCAAATTGCTCATATAGACCGTGTGCATATGTCGTAACAAGCATCCACCGTCGTAACCCTTGCAAATCGGGATGCTTCATAATCACTCCCATCAATTTTTTTGAAAGATCAAGCCCTCGATACTCTTCGAGAATAAAAACATCGGAGAGATAAGCGAAAGTCGTGAAATCGGTTATCACTCGGGCAAATCCAACCTGCTTGAATTGATTCTCACTAAGACGCTCAAAAACACCAAAACACATTGAATGCTCAATAGACTTTGCGACAGTTTCCTTTGAAATGCCCTTAGCCCAATGCGAATGCGTTAAAAATTCATAAATCACTTCTAATTGAAGCATGTTTTTATCTGTACTGATCACAAAGGATTCTTCAATCCGATTTCCCGAAACTTCTACCGCTTTTAGGAGATCACTTTCCATTGATTTACTCGACGATTTCATTTATAAAAATATGAATGCAATTATACGGGGAGCTGCATAATTATGCAATAATTCGCATAATTATTTTTTCATAAATTTCGATTTTTTAACTCTTTCTTGCTTAGAGTTTAGTAATTAATCTGATCTACGGATCGTGGATTAATTTTTAAGGAAAACTTACTTCGAGGATTCGCAAGAAAGCAATGAAAAAAAGTAGATTCGATGGGTTTGAAGAGCTTGTTTTAAAGAACGAACGCTTGAAATCAAAAGCTTGCTTGAAGCCGCAAATCGAAGCCTCTTGGAATTGGGGCTAATAAAGCCGTATGAGGGACGAATTCAATTTTTTCGATATGAAATCCTGTTTGATTTTCACGATTCCATTCTTTTGCAAGCCTTACACTATTGATGATACTGATTAACCGATTTAAAGCTAACCCCGCTACAAAATAATAGATATTTTGACCTGCTTCATCAGCATTGATTCTTTGCGCGCGGTAAAGCGAGCGGTTCTCTTCGCTATTCCAGTCCCAGTTATCTTGCTCGGAGTAACTTCTTCCAAAAAGCCTTTGGCGAGCCATCTCTTCATTGTATTCGAGTCTCGAATTATATTGAAGTACATCGTCCCAATATTTGTCGTTTCTTTCACCGGGTAATATTCCTGCGTTGGCTTTCGCAAAGAGTCGTGCATCGCTATTGAGTGACGACGCATAAAAAGCGGTTGTGACTAAACCAGCCCACAATAGTGCTTCGGCACCTAAAGAAAATCGTGCATAATCTCCTCTACCCAATTGTAATTCTCCCAATCCGGGGAGAAGAAAGGACGAAAATCCCGACCAAAAAATCGATCGTTGATTTTTTTCAGGCAATAAAACGGGTTCAACCAGCATCAATGAATCATTTCTGCCGCCTAAAGGGATAACCGATATCAATCTATTTTGAGAGGGAGACTTGATTGCATTATTTGAACTTAAAAGCAATGAAGAAATTTGATTAGGGTGATACTCTTGGCTGACAAGTATTTCTGAAAAAAGGAATAAGAAAGTAGTAAAAAAAAGAAGACGCATAATCGCGAGCGTTGAATATTTATGCAATTTTAGCAATAGGATGTTTTTTGTTCTTAAATCAAAAACCGAATATTTTATCAGGTTTCTTCGCCTTTCATGAGTTGCTTTAAACCTTCAATTTGCTTGATATGGGTTTCGACATGAGACGCGTATCGCTTCACAAGGTCTAGTAATGTTAATTTTCCAACTTCTGAGTGAATACCGAACTTCTCAAAAACTTCTTTTGGAAGGTTCTTTAAGAGTGCGGTTTGGTGTTTTCTTAAATCACGGAAGGTTTGAAGAGCAAGCATTTCATCCATAGAATGATAAGCTGCTAAAATTGAAAGTTGATCTTGATCGTATGCCAGAAGTGCGGGCGGATTCGATTCACTTGTAGCAATAACTAAATTCATACGAGCAATTCCGATAATTTCGGAATCAACTAAATGGAGAGCGATTTCACGAATCGACCACTTTTTAGGGTTTGGCTTCCAATTTAACTTTCCACCGGAGATCGTTCCGATTGCTTCATTTAATCGTTGATATCCTTTCGAATACCGTTCGATCTCTTTTGTAATATCAGCGGAAAGATCATCTTTTTTAGATGAAAAAAACTCAGGAAACTGCTGCTTCATCTTGATTAAATTTGTTAATGAAAAAAAGCAATAAGGTCAAACGCTTTTATTCTTCAGCTCTGAGACAAATTTTTTGAAAAATTTGAGAACACGGCAAATTCTCTTCACACAAAACTTATTATTCATGATAATACAATTCATTCGGCAAATTCCATTTACCACTCTTCGCCCCTTGAATAATGAAAGTAAAATTCTGAAAACTCTTTGTGAAAAGAGTAAAGTCAAAACTCAAAATTTTAAGAGTGTATCAAAATCAAAATCTTTACTTCCTTTAGCGCTCCCTCTCTTATTTTTGATGTTGATTTCTTGTTCAAAAGATTCTCCAAAACCAAAGGAAATGGTTTCATTTCCCACTTCACCAACAAAGGTGATTTCGGAAGACACTGCTATAGGTTTGAAAGGCCAACTTCATGATTTTGAAAATTTTCCTTCAAAATTTGTTGAGGCAAGAACCATTTCGGTTTGGCTACCAAAAGATTACACCTCGCATCCTGAAAGAACCTATTCAGTTTGGTATATGCATGATGGTCAAAATTTGTTCATTCCTTCTCGCTCTTTTATCGGTGTAGATTGGGGTGTTGACGAAACAATGACTTCCTTAGTTGACTCAGGTAAAATTGATCCGGTTATTGTTGTGGGCATTTATAACACACCTAAGCGAACTGAAGAATATTCACCAAAAAAAGCATTTGATTTAGTTCCAGATGAAGTCAGAAGAGGTTTTATTGAGAGGTTTGGATTAAGGATGAAACCGATTTCGGATGAGTATCTCAAATTTTTGGTCAATGAGCTAAAACCATTTATTGATTCTACTTATAGAACAAAACGTGATCCGGCAAATACTTTTGTTGCTGGTTCAAGTATGGGCGGGCTGATTTCCGCTTATGCGATTTGTGAGTACCCGTCTGTCTTTGGTGCAGCTGCTTGCATATCAACTCATTTTCCTGCTGGTGAGGGAATTATGATTGATTACTTAGAAAAATCATTACCGAGCCCTGAAAATCATAAAATCTACTTTGATTTTGGAACCAAAACACTGGACTCATCTTATGAGCCTTATCAAATGCGTGCAGATAGTGTGATGAAACGAAAAGGCTTTGAGGAAGGGCGCTCTTGGGTTACCAAAAAATTTGTTGGTGATGAACATTCGGAGCGCGCTTGGCGAAATCGCTTTTCTATTCCGGTTACATTTTTGATGTCAACACAACCTTAAGTTTTTACTAAGTACGATGGGATTAAGAGAATGTCTCCCTTTTTAACTGAACCCGCACCAAGTGCCATTGGTTTGTTAAGGAATAACCCAATTCGCTTGCATTTGGCCACTTTGCCAATCAAAAACTGCACGTTTATGTCCTGCAGAATCGAGGTAGAGCCAATCTAATTTCATTGCTTTAGTTACAACAACAGAAAAGTTTTCTCTTCCTTCTTCACTTTCATCGGCAGTTGGAATTCTTCCAATAAGATGCTTTTTCAAACCTGATACAGGTTCGCTGACAGGATATAACGGTGGATGCTCGGTGATGTAGCACCTTCGGCTTGTCAACTGCGTTTTTTGCCAATGTTCGTTTGCTCTTTCCCCTGAAAGATGAATTTCGGCTTTTGCTGTAAAGCGGAGTTGAATTTGTAATTCTGGATCATAAAACAACCAAGCCACATCAGGGCTTGATTTAATTTCAGAAATTTTAGAAGACCGAATATCAGTGTGAAAAATGATAAGCCGCTCTTCCGGTTCAACCTTTCTAAGCACGACTGTTCTTGCTGCGACGCCGTTCTCTGATTTCGTGCAAAATACACCAAGATGCATTGGGTGATTTCGCTTCGACGCTCCAAGTTTCAAGAGTGTCCACGATTGCTCCAAAACCCGCTCTAAAGTTGAGATTTCAAACATGTTATCAGTTGGAATAATTCATGAATCTTTCGTAAACGCTTGCAAAGACGATGAGTTTTTTCCATTTTGAATTGCACATTTCAATTTGGATTATCGACTCATTTGAAACTAATCATTTATCACCTTTTATGATTGCATCATACACCTCTCTTTACAAGAGCCAAACGTCTTCCGCTTTTATGATGTGGACATTGAAGTCACTTTTTTTCATCTGTCTCTTCGTGGCTACGATCTCCCTCAGTGCTCAAACAAGAAAAGTGACCTTTAAACTTGATGCCACAGAACTCATTCTTTGTGGCTTTAATCCAGATTCAGATACGCTTCGAGTTAACATTTTTATTGGCAAAACTTCCGATGGCGTTGAAGGATTGCCAATGAAACGAATTGGCAAAAGTTCCCTTTATGAATTAACACGTGACGTTCAACCCGGGAAAGTCGAGTGGAAGTTTCGTGCTTATCCCAAAAAGAAATTTTACTATGGCGGATATGAACAAACTGAGGATTTGAACAACCGTGTATTTATTCTTGGGAAAGGAACTCTCGATACAACCATCATGATTTCCACTGCCAATATCTACCTTGAAAAAATGAGAATGGTTCATTTTGAATTTGACTTAGATGATCTCCTTGCTTCTGGCTTTGTTGACACCAAAGACACAATTCGCGTTAATATCTATTCAGCCAATTCTTTTGGAAATATCGATGGTCCCGCAGCAGTTCGAATTCCGAATTCAACAAAATATCGAGTCACGCGCGTTCTTCCGCCGGGCACCGTTGAGTGGAAATTGAGAGGTTACCCGGCATATCGCTTTTACAACAAAGGGTATGAAAGAATGGATCAAGGTTTTTTAGAAAATAGGAAATTCAGACTTTCCTCTGCAGAAGCTGATACTACAATTCAAGTCGATCGAATTTTCCTTTTAATGAGCGGTCGGTAACGACGAAACCACAACCCATCATGCAAGATAAATCAGTAAAACAGGAGGATACCAAACCGGAAAACCCTTCTCAGAACACCTTCAATTCACAAGATGTGTTTGAAGAATTGGGAATGGAAGAAATTTCCAATGAAGAACTGGCTGAGCTTCAACCAGTGGATATCGCTGAGTACTTGCAAGAATTACCCATAACGATGGCTTCAGAGATACTCTCACAACTTCCGATTGATATTGCGACTGAAGCCATAGCGACACGGCTTTTTAAGAACATCCCTGAACTTTTCTTATCCCTGCCTAATAATGTCGCTGTTGAGGTGATGCGGCGTCTTAGAACCGACGAACGCGTTTTTATTTTTCGTAATCTGGTTTCTTCGAAAGGTGAAACCCAAAAGGCAATTGAAGAAAAACTACTCACCAAATTGCCAGATGATATGCAAACTGAATTGGAAAACTTTCTTCGTTACCCGATTACCAGTGTTGCAAGTATCATGACAACGGAATTTTCGTTTGTTTCACCGACAATGAATATTGCGAGCGCAAAAAAATTGATCCAGAAACAGCAACGGCAAGTTCGAACTCGTGAAGTTTATGATGTTTATGTTTTAGAAAAAGATGATGTAGGCTCTGGTGACCGAAGGCTTGTGGGTGTTGTCAGCTTAAAAGACATGCTTATCGCCGACGATGAAACGCTCATCGAAGACATCATGCAACAAGATCCGATTAGCGTATTACCCACCGAAGAGCGTTTTGAAGCGGCGGCACTTGTTTCGAAGTATAACCTACTTTCAATTCCTGTCGTCACGCATGATGGCAGGCTTCTGGGAATCGTTACCGTTGACGATATCATTGATGTTATTACCCAAGAAGAAACCATCGATTTTTTGAGATTTGGCGCCGTTCAAGCCAGAGAAACCGATAAACCCTACTTTGATAACTCCATTTGGATTGGGGTAAGAAATCGAGTGGTTTGGCTTCTTTTTCTTTTTATCGGCGGCACACTCACAAGCAATGTGGTTCAGTATTTTCAAGGTCGGTTTGATGAAACGGTCATTCTAACGCTTTCAGCCTTCATCGCTTTGCTTGTTGGAACAGGCGGGAACATTGGTTCTCAAACTGTTTCTACTATTATTCGAAGCCTTGCTATAAATGAAATTGAAACCTCAGATTGGTTCAAGGTTCTGGCACGCGAATCGGCAACCGGATTTGTTTTGGGTTTGGTATTATTTCCAATTTCTTATGTTTTTGTTTTTGTTTTGAAAGGCGATTGGCATCTAAGCCTCGCGGTAAGCACAAGTGTGATTGGCGTTTGCACTTGGTCAAGTTCCATTGCATCTCAAATTCCGATTCTGGCCCAAAAAGTAGGTCTCGACCCAACCGTTCTTTCGGCCCCACTGATCACCACCCTTGTCGATGCCACCGGCTTAATCATCTATTTCAGTATCGCAAAAGTAATTCTCGCATTCTAAACGCATCAGTCGTATTTATTCATCATCTATTTCAATTGACTACTCCGCTTTTATGCTAAACTCGTTCTTCCTCCTCAACCTCTTTGCCTTAATTTTATTCTTGAGTTGGCTCTACATGCTTTTTCGGTCTTATCAATTGAAAACGATTATCCCAGATTTATCCGCCTTCGCTTCGTTGATTGAAACCGCACCTCGAGTCAGTATTATTGTTCCCGCTTGTAATGAGGAGAAGCTTATTGAAAAAGCGTTGCGCACAATGCTAAAACAGAATTACTCAAATTATGAAGTTATCGCCATCAACGACCGTTCAAGCGATTCTACGGGCGAAATTCTAAATCGGTTAAAAAAGGAGGTCTCAAATCTTCAAGTGATTCATGTGAATTCCTTACCCCCGGGATGGCTTGGGAAAAATCATGCCAATCACCTTGGTTTTCAAATATCAAGTGGGGACTACCTCCTTTTTACGGATGCCGACATTTTTTTTGAGGAAAGTGTTCTTTCAAGAACGATTGATTTTGCAAATAAAAATCAAGCAGAGCATATCGTTGCTTATCCGCGCTTGACTTATGAAACCTTTTGGGAGGAATCTTTCCTTGCGATTTTTTCGCTTTTGTTTACTTGGAAATTTGACCCCATAAAAGCAAAAAATCCAAAGAAAAAAAAGGCATTCATTGGGGTTGGTGCGTTTAATTTTGTTAGCCGCAAAGTTTATCAATCAATTGGCGGACACTATCCGCTACGAATGGAAGTGGCTGATGATGTCAGGCTTGGCGAATATGTGAAGTTAAAAGGGTTTGGAAATTACTTGATTCGCGCGAGCGATTTTTTGTCGGTGCGATGGCGGGAGGGTTTGCTTGATACGATGAGGGGAATCGAACGAAGCGCCTTTCCGGGAATTAACTTTTCGTGGGTTTGGGTATTTATTGGAATTGCAGGAACTCTATTTGGACTGATATCACCTTACTGGCTTTTGATTGCCGCTATTTTTTTTGGCGAAAATTCTTTGGGATTAATGGTCTTAAATTTAGTTTCGATAATCACAATTGCTCTCATTTACTATTCTTCGGGGAAATCTGTTGGGAAATCACTGATGCTAACGCTCTCCCATCCAATTGTTTCAATCTTATTTTTGTATGCCTTCTTGAAATCTGCTATTGGTATAACATTGCAAGGCGGGGTTCGATGGCGAGATACATTTTACCCGATTTCAGTCTTAAAGCATAAAGATTGATCACCACTCATAATGACGAATATCAAGTTCATCACCGCGTTTCTTTAATTCTTGTAACGATTTAATTCCTAAGTCTAAATGCAACTCAGTAAATTTTGAAAACACTTCGCTTGCCGATTTTTTTGTTTTTATTCCGTGCTTTGTAAGCGGCATATCGCTGACAAGCATCAGCGCACCGATGGCAACTTTTGAAGCAAATCCTGCAATAAAAAGTGTCGCACATTCCATATCAATCGCGATTGCCCTTTCCTCAATGAGTTCTTCTTTAAATTTTTCATCGAATTCCCAAAATCGGTAATCCGTCGTATGGATAACGCCCGTTCGATAACGAAGTTTATTTTCGACTAAAACTTCAGCAGCTACTTTTTGCACGTTAAAGGTTGGCAAAGCAGGCACTCGAGGGGGCATATAGTGCTGAGATGCACCGTCGTCACGAATAGCTGCAATTGGCAAAATAAACTCTCCAACCGAAAGGCGTTTATTGAGCCCACCGCACATACCCAGCATAATCACGCCTTTTGGTTTTGGGTTTCGGTAGGAAAGCAAATCCATTATCAATGCTGCAGTTGGGCTTCCGATGCTGAAATCAATAATCGAGATATCCTCGTTTTTTGCGGTAACACATTGAAACGCTGACCCCGAAACAATGGGAGATTGGTAACGCTCGGAAAATTTTGCGAGATATTTATTGAAATTGGTGAGCAGAATATAATTCCCAAGTTCTAAAGGAGGCGTTCCTGTATAACGCTCGAGCATATCAATGCCAATTTCTTCTTTTCTAATCGAGGAATTCGATTCACTTAATGTTGATTCTGAATTCGATTTCATCGAATCAACCGCGCCAATACGTTTACGAAATGCCATAAATGGAATTGTACCTAACTGATTTTAGTGCATCGATTCTTCTTTCCCAATAAATTCTTTACCGTTTGGGCTAAGATTGGCTGCATATTTCACAGGGTTTGATTTAAATTTTTCATCACAGCCGTTACAGCAAAATCCATAAGTTTTTCCTTCATAATCGACCTTGTTGGCTTCGTCATTAACAGGTTCACCGGAGATAGGACATAAAGAATTAAAAGTTGCCGTTTTAGCAGTCAATGAATCCTTAGCCGATTTGACTTCTATTTTCTCTGATACACTTTTTTGTTCACTATTCGAACACGCCGAGAATGCAAGTAGCATAAAAAAAATAGTAATAGCCGATATCATTTGAATCTTTTTCATATGTATTGATTTTTATTTTAACGAATTAGTCGATGAGCAGATTTCAACTTCAAGTAGGCAAGATAATCGCCGTTTTCAATCATCTTCAACCCTTTTACCGATTGATTCCAAACATAAATCCACGCTTCTACCGTTTCGTTGTTCATTAATACGGCAGTGATCTTATCTCGTCGATATAACCCGTCATGCGGATGCATTTTATCAACGCCTTCGTACTCATCAATTTCTTCAAGAGTGACATTGGGTCTTAACTGAATCAGTTCGCCATAAACGATGGCATCCTCGTGGTGGATAAAAGCGGGGAAATCGCCGATATCATACAACAAGCCTTTAACTTTGGCATCGGCTTTCTTGTGACCATACTTAGAAACCAAATGCGCGCCTCTTCCGCCGGTTCGCAAAGTTCCATAAACAAAAAGGTAATTGTGAGATGCTGTTTGCATCACTAATGTTGTCTTCTGATTGTCGCTAAAATTAAAAATGCAGATTTAGCAAAAAGTTAATTGAAGTAACCTACAAAAAAAATTTGCAAAAAATCGTAGGATATTGGCCAAAAAATTCAATTTTCTTAGGATTCGTCTTTTCCTAATTCGATATCGTTGGAATCGCTTTCTTCGTGTTCCATATTCGTTTCACCATTTTCATTTTCTAAAAGGCCTTCTTCTAAAATCAATTCTTCAGGTTGCTCTACTTCTTGCTCTGAATTAAAGGTCTGATTTTTCTTTTGATCGAAATACCGGCGAAGGGTTTCAGCGTTCTTTTTTCCGATGACCTTTTCAAGCTCTTCCAAGCTTGCTTCAGCCACTTGAGCCACAGAACCGAAAGTTCGAAGCAGCTTTTCGGCTTTTGCCTTGCCCACACCCGCAATACCGGTTAGTTCGGTTTGAAGCGTTCGCTTTGACCGCAAATCGCGGTGAAATGTAATTGCAAAGCGATGTGCTTCGTCTCTCAAATTTTGAAGCAATTTCAGCGATGAGGAAGTTTTGGGAAGATTATGTGAAAATTGTTCATTTGGGAAAAAGACTTCTTCAAGCCTTTTTGCAAGTCCGATAACCGGTATTTTTACGCTAAGTCTCGTTAAAACTTCATACGCCGCAGAGAGTTGTCCTTTACCGCCATCAACGATAATCAAATCGGGCATTGGAAGTTCTTCGGTCAGTGAGCCACTATAACGGCGTTCCATTATTTCTGCCATTGACGCAAAATCATTCGGACCCTCTACGGTTTTGATTTTGAACTTTTTGTAATCTGATTTTTTTGGTTTTCCATCCACAAAGCATACCATAGAAGCGACAGGGTCTGTACCTTGAAGGTTAGAATTATCAAAGCACTCAATTCTCCGTGGCGGTTTTGGAAGCCTTAAATCTCGTTCGAGAGAATGAACGCTTGAAGGCACGGCAAGCTTTTCACCGCGTTGCTGCTTTTGAATTAAATACTCCCTTAATAAATGCGTGGCGTTTGTGGCGCACATTGCCACAAGCTTGGCTTTATCCCCAATTTGTGGAACAATAAAATCAATATGCTTGGCTTCAACAATATCTACAATCGATCGATTTTCTTCATTGCTTCTTGTTTCAATTAAACGCTCAATTAGTTCTTTTTCTTGCAGTGCAATCGGTGTAAAAATTTCATCCGGTAATGTATCGGTAGTTTCGAGATAATACTTCTCTAACAGTCTTGTTAGCAACGATTCTTCCGATTCACCTTCTACATTCGAAAAATAAAAATGCCTTGTACCAATCAGTTTTCCTTCTCGCACCTTAAATACGACGCCACATGCGTCAGAGCCTTCGCTTGAGGTTGCGAAAATATCGCGATCAACATCATCAGTTGTCATTACTTTTTGCCGCGAAGAATACCGCTCAAGAGCCACCAATTGTCTTTTTAAAACCGCTGCCTGCTCAAACTTCAATTCCTTTGCAGCACGCTTCATCTTTTCGGAAATTGAACGCATCGCGTCTTTGGTTTTCCCCGAAAGCAACCGCTTAACTTCATCAATCATGTCATTGTAATCTGCCTGAGATTGGTGTGCCTCGCAAGGGCCTTGGCACTTTTTGATATGGTAATCCAAACAAACTTTGAACTTTTTTTCGCCGATGCTTTTTTCATTTAAGTTTAACGAGCAGCTTCTTACAAAAAAGATTTCTCCAATTGCATCCAAAAGCGACCTCATTTGGTGAACAGCCGTGTATGGCCCAAAATATTTTGAACCATTTCGATAGACAGTTCTTGTTGGGAATACTCGGGGAAAAGGTTCATTGGTCACAACGATATACGGGTAGGTTTTATCATCCCTTAAGTCAATATTGTATCGTGGCTTCAGTTGTTTAATAAGATTATTTTCAAGAATCAACGCTTCAACTTCCGAAGAAGTTAGAATTAATTCAAGGTCTATAATTTTACTCACAAGCAGTTTTGTCTTGTGAGAATGGTCAGAAAGGTTCCTGAAATAAGACATCACCCGAGCACGAATGTTTTTTGCCTTACCGACATAAATCACCCGACTATCTTTGTCCTTAAATTGGTAAACGCCCGGCGAAGTCGGCAAATTTTTTAATTTTGTTTCCAACAGATTGACTTCAATTTCGGGATTGCGGTCGTCTTGAACCGCTTTCAGTTCTATTTCCGATTCGGTTTCGCCCTTTTTCTCTATTTCAGGATTCATTGATTTCATTCTCACCTTTAACGAAAAAGCTGGTTTTCGTCATTGCATTAACTTAATAATAACGCTTCTTGAAAAAATTTACCTTAATCCAAGTGAAAGCACTAATGAAGATTTTTGATTCCCTTATTGAAAAAAAGGGTAAATTTATTTGGCATTTAACCATTTTTCGCGTTTAAGTGAATTGTATAATTTTTTTAACCGAAACAATCATTAAAACAAAATGACCATTAAAGAGAGCAGTAAAAACGGTGTTCACATTTTTGAATTAAAAGGTGACATGCTTGGCGGTCCGGATGCGGTTGATTTCAAAAATCGTCTTAAAGCTGCCTTAGATTCAGGTGAGAAAAAAGTGGTTGTCGATTTAGGCGGTGTCAATCACATGAACAGTACAGGAATTGGTATCTTGGTTTCAAGCCTTGCTACGGTTAATCAACATCAAGGAAAATTGAAACTCTCAAATTTAGAAAAAAACATCCGTAGCATTTTTGTGATTACTAACTTGGCCAAGGTATTCGAATCTTATGACACTTTGGACGCCGCTTTGGCAAGTTTTTAATTTTATCTTCATAGTTTATTAAAGATGAAGCCTCATGCAGTTTTGCAATGAGGCTTGTTTTTTAAATACTTGGTTTTTTAAGAACCTTAAAAAAAACCGATTTCAGTATGGCAAAAATCCTTGAAGGCCCTGCAATGGAATTTTTTCAAAAGTGGGGCATTCCTGTACCGGCACACGTTGTTGTCACTTCTGCCGAACAACTCTCTCGTCTTTCTCAAGCCAATAAGTGGTTATGGGATTCAAAATTAGTGGTGAAAGCGCATGAAGCAATTGGAGGACGATTCAAGCTTGGGTTGGTTAAAATCGGTCTTAAGTTTGAAGAAGCTTATGAAGCTGTCGAATCAATGATTGGTAAAGATGTCAGTGGAATCAAGATTTCACAAGTTATCGTAGCTGAACAAGTTGACCACGACGAAGAGTTTTATGTTTGTGTCAATTCCACAGCCGAAGGCGCAGAAATTCTCCTTTCAAAAAAAGGCGGTGTTGATATTGAAGATCACTGGGATTCTGTGAAAAGATTAATTGTTCCGATTGGAGAAGCTCCCATACAAAAAGACTTGCTTCAACTGGCTGCCGATGCCGGATTCGACGAAAAAATTCATAACCAACTCTCAAAAATTATTGAGCGCCTTTTCCTTTGCTACGACAACGAGGATGCCACCTCAATCGAAATTAATCCCCTCATCATGCGTAAGCGTGACTTGCGATTTGCGGCACTAGATGCCGTGATGCAACTCGATATGCAGGCTCGCTTTCGGCATCCCGATTGGAACTTTGTGCCCGCATCCGAACTTGGGCGACCCTATACCCCCGACGAACTTGCAATTATGGAAATTGACTCCCGCGTATCAGCCTCCGTAAAGTTCATTCAAGTCCCGGGCGGCGAAGTTGCGCTTCTTCCTGCCGGCGGCGGCGCATCTCTTTTTTATGCCGATGCCGTGATCGCGTTAGGAGGAACAATCGCCAATTATGCCGAGTACTCCGGAAACCCACCCGATTGGACTGTTGAAGCACTGACTGAAAAAGTTTGCGCACTGCCCAATATCAAACATTTGATTATAGGCGGGGCAATTGCAAACTTCACCGATGTGAAAGCCACATTTAGTGGAATTATTAACGGGCTCAGAAAAGCAAAGAACCAAGGACTTTTGCGTGGTGTCAAAATTTGGGTTCGCCGCGGTGGACCAAATGAAGAAGCTGGACTGAATGCAATGCGAGATTTGATTCGTGAAGGGTTTGATATTTCAGTCTATGATCGCTTTACCCCTCTGACAGACATTGTTGGTAAAGCACTTGAAAAATAATTCGAAACATTTAAAACTTGACTTATGAGCATTGTTGTTAATTCAACAACCCGAATCGCTATCGTAGGCGGAAAAACCGCAATTAGCGCGGCGAAACGAATGACTGAATTTAATTATCTGACGAAGACCCCTATCTCCGTTGCGGCTCTGATTAATCCAAGTGATGCAGGGAAATTAATCGAAGTGACTTATGGTAACCAGTATGTCGATATTCCTGTGTTTGCGAAAATCTCTGAAGCCGTAAAGGCAATCCCTGAACTCAATACCGCGCTTATTTATGTTGGTGCAGAACGCGCATATGATGCCGCTGCTGAATGCATTAATTCCAAGCCCATTCAACTGATTAGTATGATTACCGAAGGCCTACCGGAGCGAGATGCGAAAATGCTGATTAAGCTTGCGAAAAAAAAGAATAAACTCTTGAATGGCCCCTCTTCAGTTGGTATCCTTTCTGCCGGTGAATGCCGCTTGGGGATGATTGGCGGCGATTATCGAAATATGAAACTTTGCAAGCTTTATCGACCCGGTTCATTTGGAATCATTACAAAATCGGGAGGTCTTGCAAATGAACTCATTTGGATGTGCGCTCAATATGGCGATGGAATTACAACAGCACTCAGTATCGGCGGTGATACCTACCCCTTTACTGATTTTGTTCCCTACCTTGAGAAATTTGAAGAAGACCCCTCAACCCACGCCGTGATTATTGTTGGCGAAATCGGTGGTGAAGCCGAAGTTCATGCCGCAGAGTGGTTTGCCGAGAAGCCACGAAGAATCAAGCTGATTGGCGCGGTTGCAGGTACTTGCCAAGAAGTGCTTCCTAAAGGAATGAAGTTTGGTCATGCCGGTGCAAAAGAAGGAAAAGCCGGTATTGGAACGGCAAGGTTTAAAATTGAATCACTTCGCAATTCAGGCGCACTTGTTCCGGATACTTTTGGCGGCCTTGGAAATGTGATCAAAGAAACCTACCAAGCGTTATTGAACGAAGGGAAAATTCAGCCGGCCTTGTCAGTTCCCGACGCCGCACTTCCTGCATTACCCAAACAAGTTCAAGATTTCGTGCGTTCGGGTGAAGTGCTTATCGATCCGATTATCCGCACGACCTTGACGGACGACAGAGGCGAAGAGCCCATTTATCGTGGATATGCTGCCTCTGAATTGGTCGATAAAGGCTATGGAATTGAGCATGTGGTTTCACTCCTTTGGAATAAAAAGCTTCCTTCTAAAGATGAATCAGAATTAATCAAAAGAATTATTGTTCTCTCTGCCGATCACGGTGCGGCTGTGTCAGGCGCTTCTGCTGCGATTATTGCTGCATGCGCGGGTATTCCAATGGCTCAATCTGTCGGTACAGGTGTTTCGATGATTGGCCCAAGGTTTGGTGGTGCAATTAGTGACGCCGGCAAGTATTTTAGAAAAGGTGTCGCTGAATTTCCAGAAGACATACCCGGGTTTTTGCAGTGGATGAAATCAAATGTCGGTCCAGTTCCGGGAATTGGTCATCGTGTCAAAAGCGTAAAAAACCCAGATC
Organism: Chloroherpetonaceae bacterium; assembly: GCA_033763895.1. Lineage (NCBI taxonomy): Bacteria > Pseudomonadati > Chlorobiota > Chlorobiia > Chlorobiales > Chloroherpetonaceae > Chloroherpetonaceae bacterium. Next base: position 136,999 of record JANRJQ010000004.1, read on the forward strand.
GGCGCGTGAAATCAATGGTTGAATTTGTTCAAGCTCGGCCTCATCTTCATTCTACTCATCTTCGTTACGCTCTTGAAATCGAAAAAGTCACTACCGCTAAAAGCGATAAACTTATCCTTAATTTAGATGGTGCTATTGCTGCAATTTTGACTGATATGGGTTACGAACCTCATGTCTTGAATGGATTTTTTGTACTGGCAAGAACGATTGGATTAATCGGGCACTGGATTGATCAAAATGAACAATCCTCAAAGCTCATACGAATGCATGATTACTTGATTAATTACGCCACACCTCCAAGAGAAGAAGTTCCACCACTTGAGTAATAAACTCATTGACGAAAGTTATACGAATCTTTTGGAGTGCACAGCTAAGTGATGGAAAGCGAATTTCTCTTTAGAAAAAGAATGCACTATATAGGGCTTGAGCATATTGAAAGGGCATCTTGCTTTCTATGATTTATCAGAGTCCATCAGGAATCGAATTTACGCTAAAAGAATATCCTCGGCTTCCTTTAACTGTTCGGGAGTATTGATTCCTCGAATCTCATTAAAATTCTGTGCTTCAACAGCACATATCTTTTTTTTCGAATCTGATAGAAGCCCTAAAACATCGGTGAGGTAATATTCTTTTTGCGCGTTGTGATTGCTTACTCTTCCAAGGGCTAAAAAGAGTTCCTTCTTATCAAAAACATAAATTCCAGAATTGATTTCATTCACCAAATTTTCTTCTGGAGTGCAATCTTTTTGCTCTATAATTCTTAGTACGCGGCTTCCATCGTCACTTCGAATAATTCTACCGTAACCAGTTGGATCGGCAAGACGCGCCGTAAGAACCGTTGCTGCAGCTTTTTCTGCAATGTGATAATCCAATAAAGATTGCAAGGTTTCAGCGGCTGTAAGTGGAACATCACCCGAAAGCACAATCACATTTCCTTCAAGGCCTTCTAAGGGCTTTTGGGCTTGCATTACAGCATGTCCGGTGCCTAACTGTGGAGATTGCAAGGCATAATTTAAAACCACCGATTGAAACTCTTGTTGAATGGATTCTTTCACCGATTCAGCTAAATGACCAACAATAATGACAATCTTAGAGGGATTTAAGGAAAGCGCAGTATCGATGACAAAATGAATCATTGGTCGCCCCGCAATCGGATGGAGAACTTTTGGGAGCTCTGATTTCATTCTTGTGCCTTTACCGGCAGCCATTACAATTATCGAAAGCGTCATGATTACAGTAAATATTCAAACTTTAGTCGTTTAAGACAGGTTCTGCACTACCCACACGATAGGTTTCGGTTGGATGATTCAATTTATCAACTCGAACAACAATCGGTTTGTAACCTTTTGCTTCTTCGCGTGTCATTTCCGCATATGTCATGATGATGATTTCATCCCCTACTGCGGAAAGCCTTGCGCAGGCACCGTTTAACTGAATAATTCCTGAGCCGCGTTCCCCTTCAATGATGTAGGTTTCAAATCGTGCTCCATTGTTGTTATTGACCACTTGAACTTTTTCATTTGGCATCATATCTGCAACTTCAATCAAATCTTTGTCAATCGTGATACTGCCTTCGTAGTATAAATCAGCCTGAGTCACAGTGGCTCGGTGAATTTTTGATTTCAAAATGTGTAGTAACATAGTTTCTCTTTTATTCAAATTATTACGGCTAAATTAATACAGTTCTGATAATTCGCAACCAAAGCCTTTATTTGACTTGTTCATCGCTTACCCGCCAAAAAGTGAAGGACCCAATTTATTGTAAACATTAAAGAATTGATTCAGAAACAATTTCTTAACAGCTAAAATGAGTATTTACAGATTGAGATGATTATTTTTCAAGCTTGAAAGGCATTTCTTGAGCCTTTTTTCAAAAAAAGCCGCTTTATTCGGTTGTTTCACAACACATTTTATGGCAGAAATTTCAAATAAAAATCCTCAACTCTCTCAATCGGAGACCAACACGACCTCCTCAAAAGCTGTGATTGACGTCATTGACTTCAAATTTTATTACGGCCAAGTTAGAGCGCTTCACGGAATTACGATGAGTTTTCAGAAAGGCGAAGTTGTTGCGCTCATAGGGCCGTCGGGTTGCGGAAAATCTACCCTACTCAAATCCATCAACCGAATTCATGAAATCTCACTTCAAGTGAAAACAGAAGGGAAAATCTTACTTGATGGTAAAGATGTGTATTCAGAGATTGAAGATGTCACATTGCTTCGCCGACGCGTTGGGATGGTTTTTCAAAAACCGAATCCCTTTCCAAAATCAATTTTTGAGAATATTACTTATGGTTTGAAGTTAATTGGTGGGTATTCGCTTTCCGATCAAAAGGAAATTGTCGAAAAGTGCCTAAAGCAAGCTGCGCTTTGGGAAGAAGTAAAAGACCGTTTAGATAAAAACGCATTAGGCCTCTCCGGCGGGCAACAGCAGCGGCTTTGTATCGCGCGAGCATTAGCTACTGAACCGGAAGTGTTATTAATGGATGAGCCTTGTTCGGCCCTTGACCCAATTTCAACCCAAAAAATTGAAACCCTCATAGAGCAACTTCAAGAGCGATATACCATTGTGATAGTCACTCACAATATGCAGCAGGCTTCACGCGTTAGCGATCGCACGGGTTTTATGATGCAGGGCAACTTGATTGAATATGACGAAACCACCAAAATTTTCACAAAGCCTTCTGTAAAACTTACTGAAGATTATATCACAGGAAGATTTGGATAAGAATTGAAATTATTAGCGAGTTATGATGTTACGGTAACTTCGTTCTCTATTTTCAATATTGTGTTTTCACTTTTTTTATTGAACTCTAATGCAAAAAAATCTGCCAATTCTTCTTCGCGAGTTAGAAGAAAATATCTATAAAATGTCAAGCGAAACCGAAGACCTTGTCTCGGATTCATTAAAAGCATTGGTGGAAAAAAACCTTGACTTAGCCAATAACATTATTGAACGAGAGAAAGAAATTGACAATATGGAACTTCTCGTTAATGACTTGGTTTCTCGAATCCTCGCGCTTCAGCAACCGGTTGCCGGCGATTTGCGCCTGATTATTGGTTCTTTGAAAATCGCCACCGATTTGGAGCGAATTGCAGATCACGCCTTGAATATTTCCGAATCCGCCATATCGCTGATGAAAGTTGAACATGATTTTGTGATGAATGAAATTTTTGTGATGGGCTCAGTTGTAAAAATTATGCTCTCCGGCGCCATAGAAAGTTTTTTAGAAAAGAATACCCTTGTGGCGAGAGGCGTACTAAATTCTGATGATGAAGTGGATGATTATAACCGCTCTATCACTGCAAAATTGATGGATAAAATGGCTACTCAAAAATTAGAAATCGGGATTGGGCTTGATCTTGTTCGGGTTTGTAAGAACTTAGAAAGAATTGGAGATCTTTCAACCAACATCGCTGAAGATGTCATTTACATCAATGACGCTAAAATGGTCAGGCACAACAGCAACCGCTCGTCTATCTAATTTTTTTCTTTGGATATTTGGGAAACAAAAAACGCTTGCAGAGCAAGCGTTTTTTTTGTGCACCCGAAAGGATTCGAACCTATAACCTTCTGATTCGTAGTCAGATGCTCTATCCAGTTGAGCTACGGGTGCTGAAATTGGGTTGCAAATATAATTGAATTTACTTGCTCATCAAATTTCTATTTTTTTTCCTTAATTCCGGCATTTAAAACTTAATGGGTTGATTTGGCAGCTTTTTCTAAACGGTCCATCAATGCCAAACCAATACCATTTGAAGAAATTCTTTCGCAATAAATAGTTTTTACGCCAAGTTCATCACATTCACGAAAAAAGTGAAAAAGGCTTGAGGCGTATTCTTTTTGATTATTGCAAATCCGCTTTGCCATCAACCCAATAAGCCCAAAGTCACTATTGAAATCATGAAGTCCGATATAGGCTGAATTCGATAAGGGCTGAATTTCTGAGGTATCGTGAACAAGAATGATTCTTGCATTTGGAGCATAATGACGGTATTTCATGCCCGGGCTTTTTGGTGCTTCCGTTTTCGACGGTTTGTAGATCTGAATATCGGAGACAACGTGTTGCAATTCTTCCAAGGAAATAGCACCGCTCCGAAGTAACAAAGGGGTGTGAGTAGAACAATCGATGATTGTGGATTCCAAACCGTGTAGCGTCGGTTCTCCTTTCAGAATACAGCTGATTTTTCCATTCAGATCTTTTAGTGCGGCCTCCCAAGTTGTCGCACTTGGCTTGCCAGAGAGATTGGCTGATGGTGCGGCGATTGCCACCCCACATTCTTTAAGAAAATCATGCGCGAGTGGGTTAGAAGGCATACGAATACCGATGGTTGGTAGGCCAGCCGAGACAACATCTGGAACATATTTACTCTTTGGTAATACAATCGTCAGTGGGCCCGGGAAAAACTGTTCAATTAATTTTTCAGCAGATGGTGTTATTTTTTTTACCAAAAGATCTAACTCTGAAAAATGTGAAAAATGTGCAATGAGCGGATTATCGCTCGGCCGACCTTTGACTAAAAAAATTTTTTCAACCGCTCGGGGTTCAAATAGATTCGCACCTAACCCAAATACAGTTTCTGTTGGGAAAGCAACCAATTCATTTTTTGAGATAAACTGTGCTGCTACCTTTGGGGAACGGGTCAGTTTAGTTTCCATTTCTTGATTGTTTCATACACCATTGAATTCAGATTTTTGAATGCTAGTGCACCACCTTTGGGTTAAGTAATCGTTTATTCTTACTTCTGAACTAATAGCTAAAACACCCATTCGAGATAAAAGATTGAGGGTTGAATCGGTGGATGGGATAATACTTGATTCTTTCAACCTACGATTTTATCAACACTTACAGTAAGGATTCGACCAATCCGTCTGTTACGCAATCTTTGCGCTCGGCTTAAACGCTTTGGGCATTCAGCCTTTCGGTTTGGTCATGAACTTGCAGTGCTTCGATTATTTCGCCAAGGTCGCCATCTAAAACTTGCTGTAATGCATGTGTTGTAAAGCTGATGCGATGATCGGTGATTCTTGATTGGGGGAAGTTATAGGTACGTATTTTTGCACTTCGATCTCCTGTAGAAACCAAGGAACGGCGTAAATCTTCACGCTCTTTGCGTTGATTTTCAAGTTGAATATCATACAGTTTAGCACGAAGCATCTTCATTGCCCGTTCGCGATTTTGCAATTGAGATCGCTCTTCTTGACATGCCACAATTATACCGGAAGGAACATGTGTGATTCGAACGGCAGTTTCAACTTTATTGACATTTTGTCCGCCCTTTCCTCCACTCCGATAAGTATCGATTTGAAGATCATCTCGGCGAATCTCAACATCGACTTCTTCCGCTTCAGGTAGCACCGCAACCGTTGCTGCTGAGGTATGAATTCTGCCTTGCGTTTCTGTTGCAGGAACTCTTTGAACCCGATGCACGCCTGATTCAAATTTCATTGTACCGTACACATCCTTTCCGCTCATTTCGCAAATAACTTCCTTAAATCCACCCAATGCGGGAACATCATTAAAATCAAGTACTGAAAATTTCCACCCCATTCGTTCAGCAAACCGTTGATACATTCGAAGCAAATCTCCGGCAAATATGGATGCTTCATCGCCTCCTGTTCCTGCACGAATTTCAAGAATAATGTTTCGCTCATCAGTTTCATCTTTCGGAAGCAATAGAATTTTCAAAGCATCTTCTGCCTTAGGGAGCGTTTCAGCCAAGGCATCATATTCAGCTTGCGCAAGGGCTTTCATTTCGGGGTCGCTTTCAGCATAGAGCATTTCTTTGGCTCCGGCAAAGTCTTTCTTTTTTCGGCTGTAATCCAAATAAGCTTCAACGATGGGGCGAAGGTTACTGTATTCTTTATTGAGCGCTCGGAATTTATCCTGATTTGAAATAACCTCAGGATCTGCAATTTCCTTTTCGATTTGGTAATAGCGTTCTTTGATTTCTTCGAGTCTATCAAACATACTTACGGTTGAATGGAATCATTAGGAGTCAAAATTGGCTCTCGCAACAGGTAAATAAATCCACCTTCGCGATGAAGAACCTTTAAATCTGGATGCTCTGCAAGAAAGTCGTTTTGTGTGACTTTAGCCACCACAAAAAGCGGTTTATCAATCGAGCCTTTCAAAAGCCACTCTTCGCTGTATGCGTTTACATTTTTTGGCAGTTTCTTTTGAGTATAAAAATATGGTGCGTACGATTTAAACGCCGAAAGCACATAAACATCTTCATTGGCTTTGCTTTGGTAAAATCGAATTGGACCGGCTTGGGTGAATTCCTCAATCTTTGGAGCGAGCACAAGTGTAAAGAGATGAATCGTAATCATTGTGGCTCCAAAAAGCACAAGAAGACCGTTCACAATTTTTTCATTTCTAATGAGCAAAACAGTTAGTAAAATTGCACCTCCATAAAGCGCACCAACAGCCCACTCCCAACCCGACCACAGCACAGGTGTAGTTAATGCTGCTTTGGTGAGCTTATCTTTGAATAGTGGAATAATTTTCTCTGTATCATACAACACGACGGGGAAAAGTGTTAGAAGCAACGCAACAAGTCCACCAAAAAATGCTAAAGCGAGCGTTGCATTCGGTTTCCACATCGCCACGCCCTGATCAATTTTATAGAGGTAATATGCGGCAAGAAAAGTGATTGAAAAGTAACAAAGCGAAGAATAATGCACAATTTTTGTTGTAGCCAAAGAAACAGCCACAAAAGGAACCCATAAAAAAATATGCATCCATTTAAAGAATCTGGCTTCATTTTCTGAGTTATTTCCAGCCATTTTGTGTGACGCAATGGCAAGGAACGAAGAAGGGAAAACCCCAAAAAGCAATACAACAAAATGATAATAAAAAGGCTGCTCATGACCTGCCTCTGATTGAAAAAACAGCCTTAATTGATAGGCTATAAATTCATTAAAAAATTGGGTACCGTTATGAAGCAATTCAAGTCCATACCAAATTGAAGAAACAAGCAACGCGGTTACCCCAAAAATAACCGTCTCGAAAAATGAAAAGGGAATGGTTTCACGCCTGTAATATGAGATGACCGAATAAACCAAGGCAACCAGCACAATCATCGCTAAACCAACAGGGCCTTTGGTCAATACCGCAAGTCCGGCAAAAACACCCGCCCAAACGAAATGAAGTAGTTTCTTTTTTTGAACTTCGCTTGCGCTAATCAAAAACAATAGACTTGTAAAAATGAAAAGATTGAAATAAGGGTCGATAATCCCTGTTTTAAAGTAGAAATGCGGGGTCATTGAACCCATATACGCCAATGCCCAGAAGAGACCGAATCGCTCGCTAAAAACTTTTGCACCAATGTTAAAAAGGGTTACCAAAGTGATTATCCCGCAGAGAGCATTTGGGAAACGCGCACCAAATTCATTAACACCAAAGATTTTCATTGAAATCACTTGCAGCCAAAAGAAGAGGGGCGGCTTCTCCCAAAAGGGATGAAAATCAACTTGAACCCGTGTATAATTTTGGGTAACAATCATTTCTCTTGCCGATTCAGCAAAGTTGATTTCATCCCAATCAAACAGATGTACTGCTCCGAGAAAGGGAATAAAAAAAACTGCTGCAAAAATGGCAATGCCAAAGCTGATTTGAAGACGACGCGACACGGTAAATTTTATTTCATGTTATGATAAACAGCCTGAACATCATCATCATCTTCAAGTGCGTCGATTAGCGATTGCACTTCCAACTCCACCGCTTCGGAAACATCCGTTGAATTTGTGGGTAAATACTGTAGTACCGAAAGCTGAGGATGAAGTCCCTTTTCTTCCAAATGCTTTTGCATCGTTGAGAAATCAGCAAAGGTTGTATAAATCAAGATATCGTTATCCTCTACTGAAAACTCTTCAGCACCAAAGTCGATAAGCTCTAATTCGAGGGCTTCAAGATCGGCGCCTTGAGGCGCAGCAAGCTTAAAAATGCCCTTTCGTTCAAACATAAATGCCACTGAACCGCCGGTTCCTAATGAGCCTTTATGCTTATTGAAATGCATTCGAACATTTGCAACAGTTCGCGTAGGATTATCAGTTGCAGTTTCAACCAAAATGGCAATCCCGTGAGGTCCGTAGCCTTCATAAATCAATTCTTGAAAATCACCATCTTCCTTTGAAGCCGCTTTTTTAATCGCATTTTCAACCCGATCCTTCGGCATATTGACGCTTTTTGCGTTTTGAATTGCACGCCTCAACCGCAAGTTGGAATCGGGATTGGTGCCTCCGGCTTTTACAGCCATTGAAATTTCACGGCCTATCTTTGTAAAGGCCTTCGACATTTTCGCCCAACGGGCGAACATTTTATCTTTTCTTTTCTCAAATATGCGTCCCATAAAAGACTCCTCTTGATGATCTCGGAAAATTAAATCTTATTTTCTTTCCGAAGTTTGTAAAAGTGATGAATGATATGTGTATTCATCGTCTGCAATAAAGGCCGAGTTATCGACAAACACTCTTGTCGGCACACCGGTATTTCGATCATAGGCAATTTCGAATCTCGCCACGGCTTGCTGTGTTTCAAGCCACTCACAAAGCGAGAGTAATTGTTCAACTGTTTGAAAATCTTGAAAAGGCGGGTTTAGTGGCAATTCAGTTGACAAATTTACTACACTTGTAATCGACCCATTTTCGACTCGAATTCGATAAACAACCCCAAAATTAACGCAGAAACACTCTTTACGTTGTGTCAACTGATAATTACTCAAGTTCATCGATTCCCACTTCGATTTTGCTTCGAGATAGTTCATTGTTGTTACCAAAGGAATCTCTTCCTTACAACCGAATTGAACCATCAAGAAACAAAACAACATCGTCAATAGACCGGCTTTGTTCACCTGACTACCCATTGGTATAAATTGGTCCGCCACCGCCTTCAGGTACTTTCCAAGTAATGACTTGATAGGGATCAGCGATGTCACAAGTTTTACAATGAACGCAATTCGAAGCATTGATTTGTAATTTTTTTGCACCCGAAAGTTCATTAATCACAACCATTTCATAAACCGCCGCCGGGCAAAAATGTTGACACGGATTTCCATATTCTACCGTGCACTTGGTATTGCAAATATCTGCAATAATTTCGGGCTTGATGTATAAATGACAGGGCTGATTTTCTTCGTGTGTGGTTTTTGATTCATAAACATCATTCAGTTTGTCAAAGGTCAATTTACCATCATATTTGAATCCAGCCTTTTCGTTACGTATTCGCTCGCGTTGCAACCGGCCCAAGCGTTGCATTCGGGTATAATCTTCGCTTGAAGTGAGTCTCTCTTTGAAAATTTTTCCACCAAAAAGAAGTTGTGTCCCGGCGCGGAGCAATCCAATGTAAAGCCCTTGATCGAATGCTTGTCTGAAATTTCGTGATGCAAAGAGTTCATTTTTTGCCCACGATGCTTCAAATTTCGTTTCATAACTCTTGAGCGACTCAGCAGAAAAGTCGTTTTTAAGGAGAGCTTCAAAGATGGACTCCGCTGCAAGCATTCCTGATTTCATTGAGAGATGAATGCCTTTTAGGCGCATCATATTTAAGAAGCCGCCGCTTTCGCCGGTTAAAAGAAAACCATCGCCATAGAGCTTTGGCATTGCATAGTAACCACCGCCGGAAATCGTTTTTGCACCATAACCAACCATTTTTCCTTCGGTCAAAAGGTTTTTTACAAAAGGATGGGTTTTGAATTTTTGAAGATAGAAGTGCGGATCATTCCCTGCACTTTCGGAATCGAGGGCGGTGACAAAACCAACCGATAAGGTGGTATCACTTATGGCATAAATCCAACTTCCACCATAAACACTTGTAGGTAGAGGAAATCCAAATGAGTGATAGACGGTTCCTTTTTTTATTCTTCCCGCAGGAATTTCCCAAATCTCCTTCACTCCGGTTTCGTAAGATTGTGGATTTTTTCCACTATCAAGTCCCAACCGCCGAACGAGAGCCTTTGTTAGAGAACCTCGTGGCCCTTCGCCCAATACGGTAACTTTGGCGTTGATATTGACACCCGGTTCAAAATTTTCTTTTTGTTTCCCGTTTTTATCAATTCCGCGGTCTCCGGTTTGAACCCCAATCACCTTCTTTGACCCTTTTCCACCATCATAACGCATTTCTGCGCCCGGAAAACCTGTAAAGATGTTGATTCCCTTTTTTTCAGCAATAGTGCCAAGCCACTCCCCAAACTTATTCAGCGAAATGATGTATTTACCGTGATTTTTTAGCGGTGCAGGGGTATAGGGCAATGAGAAATTTCCCTTATCAGTGAGGAACATCACCTTTTCATTTGTGACTTCCGATTCAATCGGGCATCCTTGGGCTTGAAAATCCGGTATAAGCTCTTTTAATGCAATCGGGTCAAGCACGGCACCTGATAGAAGATGATCGCCAACACGAGCACCTTTTTCAATGATGCCAATTTGCGGCTCAATGCGCTTCTCCGGATTGGCTTGATTATGCTGATCAATAAGGTTTTGCAAGTGAATGGCTGCCGAGAGATTGGCAGGGCCAGCCCCTACAAAGAGCACATCCAAATCGATGACTTCCCTTATTACTTCTTTTTCGTTAAGATTCGTGCTTTCGATTGACATTGGTTCCAAAAATGACGAGCAACTGTTCTCGATTAATTTTAAAATGATTTTAAGCGGCAAATATACAGCCGTTTTTAAGAATGCGAAGCCCGATTATTTCTGTTTAATGAAGAATTTCTCTAAAGAGTCATTTTTCCTTTTCTGTTTCACCCTTCTCACATAACTTTACAAATTATTCAATTGAGTTTTCCGCTTAATATTTGTCAAAAATTAATCAATGATTACGCGTTACGGGTATGGCACAATCGGAGTTGTTATCGTTTTTGCCATTGTTTTAGCTACTCTAGGTCATTTTATACAAGATTCAGTGCCAATTCTGGCTTATTTATTTTTAGGGATGGGGATTTTTAGCGTACTTTTTGCGCTCCAATTTTTCCGCGATCCCGAACGAACCCCAAAAGAAACCCGCAATGTCGTCATCTCACCTGCCGATGGAAAAGTGGTTTTAGTTCAAGAGGTCGAGCATCACCCTTATTTTAACGGTAAAGCCAAAATGGTGTGTATTTTTATGTCGCCAATCAATGTGCATGTAAACCGAAATCCGATTTCAGGGAAAATCAATCACATGAAGTACATCGAAGGGGAATTTATTGCCGCCTTTGACCACACATCTGGGGAAAAAAATGAGCGAACTGAAATCGGAATCGAAAACGACCGAATAAAAGTTTTCTTTAAACAAATCTCAGGCTTCGTTGCTCGCCGCATTGTTTGTGATTTAAGTGTTGGAGATGATGTAATGATTGGCGAGCGATTTGGGATGATTCGCTTTGGAAGCAGAGTCGATATGTTTTTACCTCCAGAGGTTTCGATTGAAGTCAAATTAGGCCAACACGCAAGTGCCGGAGAAACAATTATTGCCCGTTACGCTTAAACCGATGAAAACAAAAATCAGGGTTTGCCAAACCGATTGCACACTCGCAAACTTTCAAGAGAACCTTGAACGGCATTTGGTCTTAATTGAACAGGCAATTGCAGAAGGAATTGAGTTTATTGTATTTCCGGAGCTTTCACTTAGTGGATACAATGTTCAGGATGCCGCTCAAGATATTGCTCTTCCAATTTCAGATGAAAAATTTGACCCGCTTCGCAAAGCAAGTCATCAAATATCCATTCTTTGCGGTGGAATCGAACTCTCAGAACATTATGGGGTTTATAACTCAGCCTTCTTTTTTGAGGATGGAAAATCTGAAACAGTACATCGTAAAATTTATCTTCCTACTTATGGCATGTTTGAAGAGTTAAGGTACTTTTCTGCCGGAAAGCAAGTTCAGCCTTTTCACTCAAAACGATTAGGAAAAATAGGTGTTGCAATATGCGAAGATAATTGGCATGTCAGTGTGCCTTATCTGCTTGCGGCGCAAGGGATAAAAGTTCTTTTCATGATGGTTGCAAGCCCTTTGCGAATTGATATGCGAAGCGGAGAGTTACGAATTGCAGAAACTTGGCAAATGATGGCTAGAACTTACGCGACTCTTTTCAGCATGTTTACAGTTTTTGCAAATCGGATTGGAAACGAAGATGGTCTCTCCTATTGGGGCGGCTCTGAAGTCATTTCACCCGATGGAGAAACTCTTGCTAAAGCGCCGAACTTTCAATCGACACACATTGATGCATTTATTGATTTCGCTATGGTTAAACGCGCAAGGCTTCGCTCTTCTCACTTTTTGGATGAAGATTTTAGCTTCTGCCGAGATGAACTCAACCGAATCATTGATCAAAAAACTCATTTAGGATGACCAAAGAATTAGCTCTCAACGAAAAAGCGGAAATGCTTGCCTATGTTAAGGAAACGCTTCATTATAGTGCAGACCTGAAAAGACGCGTCGCCGAAGAATCATCGGAAGCGATTTATCAAATGGCCGTGATGATTGCCCAATGCTTTCGAAACGGCGGGAAACTGCTCGTCTGCGGGAACGGCGGGAGCGCCGCGGATTCGCAGCATATTGCAACGGAATTCACAATTCGGTATAGAAGCACTGTTAACAGACCTGCGATGCCAGCCATTGCGCTTACCACCGATAGCTCAGCGCTTACCGGTGGCGCAAATGACCTCGGTTACGATAATACCTTTGCGCGACTCGTTGAAGCGTATGGAAAAACAGGCGATGTGTTTTTAGGTATCTCAACCAGTGGAAACAGCGAAAGCGTGATTCGCGCACTTTCTTATGCGAAATCTCACGGGCTTAAAACCCTTTCACTCTTAGGCAATACAGGCGGGAAAATGAAAGGGATGGCTGATCTTGAAATTACTGTTCCACATCAAGGCGCCGCAGATCGCATCCAAGAGTGCCATATCGCAATTGCCCATATCATTATTCAGCTTGTTGAAGAACTTTTTGGATATAAAGAGATTAAATAACTCACTACGAAATCACATAATTTATATGAATACGATTGAAGGACATCTTTCCGCTAGCGGGATGAAAATGGCGATTGTCGCTGCGCGTTGGAATGATTTTATAGGAAGCAGACTTGTTGAAGGCGCTGTCGATTGTTTTATTCGTCACGGAGGCAAAGATGAACATCTTACGCTTGTCCGATGCCCCGGCTCCTTTGAACTTCCAATGGTGTTAAAAAAAGTAGCGGCCACCAAAAAATATGATGCCATCGTGGCAATCGGCGTTCTTATCAAAGGCGCGACCGACCACTACGATCTTATTGCTGCCGAAGCAACCAAAGGCATAGCACAGGTTTCAATGGAGTCAGGGATTCCGATTGCTTTTGGCGTACTGACCACCGATTCCATTGAACAAGCCATCGAACGCGCCGGAACAAAAGCGGGAAATAAAGGCTGGGATGCAATGGCAGCAGCAATCGAAGAGGTTGATTTGTTTAAGAAAATCGGTTAATCGTTGATTCAAGAATCAAACTTTTTGGAAGATATTGTTGGTGGTTTAGGCTTCAAAATACGGTGAGACACAAGCAAAAAAAATCTTTTAAAATGCTTGTTTTTTTGTTGCAGATATAAAAGGTTTTTTTAATTTGCTAACAGTAATTAAACATTGTGTTAAACATTAGGCAATGCCAAGCGGCACAAAATTTGTAACAACGCCTGAGAACATTGTTACAAGTACCGCTTACGCACGCCAACTATGACAACGAGAAGAAAAGAACAAATTGTAGCTCATCTTCACTGGTGATTCTACAAAAGTGCTATACAATTAGTACGGGATTTTTGGATAATCTCCAAGTTTTTCTGGAAAATTTACGAGAGCAGTCTTCTTACATTAAACCTCAGAGTACTTCTGAGGTTTTTTTATCAAAATGTTTCTCTTTTTATCCCAAGCATATATCCTCTCACCCTTTCTTAGCTCATCAAATTTCCTTGAAATACTAAATCTTGTCTTCACTTTGAAATCAATTGGATTTATTTCGCCGATTGAGGGTTTCATTTTAATTTCACCCTCATAACAAATTCTGTAATTCACATTCATGACAGGCGAAGACCCAACATTTAGTACCAATTTTCAAATTACTTCTAAGCCTGTAATAGACCTACTCATTGCTTGGGATTGGGAATTTGACCTCGACTTCATCAATACACTCAAACGGAAATCAAAAGACACTCCACTTAAAAAAATTGAAGACATCACGGTCTATGACCTTGATGGTGAGTTTTACCAACGATTAATTCATCATGAGATTCATGTTCGCGCTTTTCTAGATCGAGCTAGCGATGCCAACCCTCAATTTCTGCCGTTGTATAAATCTCTATGCGATAGCGGCACGCAAATTATTAATCCAATTGAAGTTTCAAGCAAGGCTTGCGACAAATCGCAAATGCATTACAAATTGATTGATGCAGGCATACATGTTCCCAATTCTGTGATACTTCCTTCTTTTGATCACATGCCAAAGCTTGATGAGTATCACCTCTCAAAGTTGCGTCATTTGCCTTCGCCCTTTATCTTAAAGCCCGCGAATGGCGGTGGAGGCGAAGGGGTTCACCGATTTGTTCGTTCTCTTGATTACGCCTCTCAAGCCAGAAAGGAATGGGCGTGGGATAGGTATTTGGCACAAGAAAAAATTGTCCCTCGATTTCTATCTGGGTCACGGTGTTGGTTTCGGGCGTATTCTTTTTTTGGGAGATTTGATGCAGTTTGGTGGAACGATGAAACCAAAATTTACAAGTCACCTTCTGCTCAAGATCGGAATGAGCCTTGGTTTCAAGTCCTAATTCACATTACCAAAACCATATCAGAAGTTATAGAGCAAGCGACAGGCAAACGACTCGATTACTTTTCAACTGAAATTGCAATGGATAAACACGATCAATTTATTGTGATTGATTATGTGAATGATCAGATTGATTTGCGCCCAAAATCAAAACATTTTGATGGGGTGCCGGATGGCTTGGTTGAAGAGGTTGCGATGGCATTAATCGATTTCATCTCCAAAACTTCCAATTAAAACAAGCGAAACGCATCTTCAAGATGAGTAATCTCTTCTTGAATTCCATCAGCTAAAATTCCCACGACATCGAACCGATAAATCGTATTTGATGATGGGAATTTTCGAATGTAACACTCTGCAGCTTTTGCCAATTCCTTTTGCTTTGCAATTGTAATTGCTTCCAACGGGTGACCATATCCTGTACTTCTCCTGAGTTTAACTTCTACAAATGCGATGACTTCGTCTTTTCTAATAATGAGGTCAACTTCATTTTTACCGCATCGAAAATTACGCTCAAGTACTTTGTATCCCTTTTGAGTAAGATGATGAGCAGCAATTTCTTCGCCTGAGCGTCCTAAGCTTTGATTGGTTAATGACATTGAAATCACATTTTTTCGGGTGGTAAAATTCTCGAGTCCATTCCAACTCATATATAGGAAATCAATCGGAAAAAATTGTCCATATTCCTACCGCAATAAAACCAACGCCTGCTAGTAATTTCAAAGTTTTTGGAGAAACCCATTTTTCGATTACACTTCCGGCAAGTACGCCGAGACCGGCGGCAAGCGTTAGAGCAAAGGCTGACCCTAAAAAAACTGCCCATTTGCTATGCGATTCATTGGCAGAAAAAAGCATCGTGGCAAGTTGTGTTTTATCGCCAATTTCTGCCAGAAAGACGGTCATCGCCACGCTGAAAAATGTTTTCCAAAACATTGTTTATAACCAGTTAATCATTTTGACGAAGCGGTTCCCTTCGGTTTGCAAGTTCCCAGCCAAGCGAAAAAGCAAGCTTTGCCACTTTTGCCATTCTCGGAAAATGAATTTTCTCGACATCGTCGGTTGTCTTATGATAGTCAGCATGTAGCCCATCAAAGAAAAAGACTATCGGGATTCCGTTTTTGGCGAAGTTATAATGATCGCTTCTGTAGTAAAAGCGATTGGGATCATTTTCATCATTGTAGGTGTAATCAAGCTTCAGGTTTACACTTTCTGTATTTTGGCGAATCAAGGCGTCGTCTAAGTCCTTTGAGATTTTATCAGACCCAATGACATAGATATAATCTGAAACCCCGATTTTCTCGTATTTGGTTGAATCAACTCTACCCACCATATCCATATTGATGTTGGCATAGGTTGAAGTGAGTGGAAACTTTGGGTTATCGGTGTAATACTTCGAGCCAAGAAGGCCTTTTTCTTCTCCCGAAACCGTCATGAATATCATTGAGCGCTTGGACCGAATCGGGTTTTTAGCAAAGGCTTCTGCAAGGGTTAAAATCGTTGAAGTTCCGGAGCCATCATCATCTGCGCCATTAAATACTGTTCCTTCATAGGTCATGCCCACGTGGTCATAGTGAGAGGTAAGAATCACGGCTTCATTTTTCAATTTAGGGTCACTTCCTTCTAAAAAGCCACAGACATTTTCAGATTGCAGAAAGCCTTCTTGAAGATCGATCGTCAATGTGAGTTTTGTGTTAGGAATCTCGAAAGAAGCCGGAGCGGCAGATTTCTCAATAGTTTCGTAAAGGGTTTCGATTTTCTTTTGCGACTCAGCGAGCAGTGCATTGGCGGTTTTTTTTGAAATGAAATAAAGCGGGGGCGTTGCTGTTTTTGTTCCTTTAGCGGTTCCTTTATCCGGTGCATCAGTAAGCTCCATTGAACTTTGCGAAATATAATCGTGATATTCTTTGAATGTGTCAAAAAGGGATGTGGTATCGCTGCCAAGCTCAGTGACTATTAATACCGCACTAGCTTTTGCAGCGGAAGCCGCAAGGTATTTATAGCGTGAATCCGACCATTGTGTGGGTTTTGCGCCATCAAAACGACTGGAAGAATCATTTTGCTGAGGCTCACCAGTCATAATCATTACAATTTTGCCTTCGAGGTTTTGCCCTGCAAAGTCGTCGTAACGATATGTTTTGGCATCGCTGATTCCAAAGCCTGCGAAGACAACCTTACCTGAAATCGATGGCGGAGGATTAAAGGCTCGTGACGGAAAAAAGACGAAATCATGAAGAAATGTGGTGATGTTCTCACTTGAGTTTCCTGAAAGAGAACGGCGCTCAATGAGCATTGTGTTGTTCTGACCAACACGCCTTTCTTTCACCCAAAAATGTTGAAAGTAAGTTCCATTATCACCTATGGGTTTTAATCCCAGCCTTTCAAAATGTGCGGCGATATAGCGTGCAGCAAGTTTCTGTCCGCGCTTCCCCGTTTCACGGCCTTCCATCAAATCGCTTGCTAAAAACTTCAGGTGAGAAGCTAGAATGGTGGTATCAATAAACTTATATCCGAATTGATTTTTGGCTGGAGGAATTCCTTTAGGGATAATTCCCAGTTTTGGCTTTGGGGTTTTTGGTGTTGAGTTTGCTTGTGAATGCAGTTTACCGACGAATAGTAAAAAATGTAACGCCCCTAAAATGATAAAGGCCAAAGGCGCCATTGAAATCTTCACTCTCAATTGATTGTGTTGAAGCATGATTAATTTTTATGGATTGATAAACTTGAAGTGCCTTGAAAAAATCATGATGTGAAAATTCACTAATTGTTGGTCACAAAAACCTTGCTTACAATTTTCCACTCACCGTTAATTTTATAAAGCGATAGAACATCGATATATGACTTAGCCCCAAACTGTATATCTACTGAAACAATTGCAAGGGATCCTCTAAACTGCTCAAACTTAAGAATTTTGTAACGGCTTGCTTTCAAGTCGCTTTCGCTGTAAGGGGTTCTCTTTGCGCGCGTGCTCCAAATCGGAAGTAAATCGCGAAAGTGAATTAAGGTATCGTTTTTCCCATCTGGCATTAAGCGATGCATTCCACCCGATGTGGTATCAAAAGCTGTGTAAAGAATCCTTAAATCGCCGGTTAAGTAACCATTAAAGTAGGCTTGAATTTTTTCTTCAACCAGCTTTTGATCTTTTTCATTTTGAGCAAAAATGGTTTTAGGGCTCAAAATCACGGTAGCAAGAAAAAAAAGGAACAAGAAACCAATGAAAGAATTCCTGCGAAGATTTATTGAATTCACTTTAGAATGCATGAACAATTTGAACAAATTCCTCCGCCTTTAAGCTTGCGCCGCCAATCAGCCCGCCATCGATATTTGGCATAGAAAAGAGCTCTTTAGCGTTGCTTCCCTTCACACTTCCGCCATATTGAATCGTCATATTTTCGGCAGATGTTGCAGAATACAATGCGGTTAAGAGGCTTCGAATAAACGCGTGAACTTCTTCAGCTTGTGCAGGTGATGCAGTTCTACCTGTTCCGATTGCCCATACCGGTTCATAAGCAATGGTGATTTTTGCAAGCTCTGTATCTGATATTCCCACCAAGCAACCTCTTACTTGTCTTTCGACAACTTTTTCGGTTACACCGCCATCTCGCTCTGCAAGCGTTTCGCCAACACACAAAATGACTTCAAGCTGCTCTGAAAGTACTTTTTTCACTTTTTGATTGATAATACCATCGGTTTCTCCAAAAAATTGGCGACGCTCGGAGTGGCCTAAAATGACAAACTCGCAACCAACTGATTTGAGCATCGAAGCGGAAATCTCTCCCGTAAAAGCACCGTCATTTTCGAAGTGGCAGTTTTGGGCAGAGAGCTTCACAGGTGAATTCTTTATGACTTCATGAACGGAATCGAGGGCAAGAAAAGTAGGTGCAATTGCAACTTGGCAGTTCAACTCTTTATGCCCAATCGCTCGAATAACTTCTGAAGCGAGGGCAATTGAACCTGAAACGGTTTTGTTCATTTTCCAATTTCCGGCAACAAACTTTTTACGCATACACAAAAATAATTTTAATACAAATAAGAACTTTCGACATGTACTCTAAAAATACAGATTTTATTCATGTGCTTTTCAAAAAAAGAGAATACGCTTGATGCAATACCTAAAATCAAATTTTGCTCAAGCTAATTTTTGGGTGGTTATGCGAAGAGTAGCACAAAATAATTTATCGTAATAAAAAGAAGTTGGGGGAAAGAATTCGACTTCAATAGTAATCGGTGATCAATCAATACTCTGTCACGCGTTCGGCAAAAATCCGACGGACATCGCTCATTTTAAGGGTATGTATTTTCTGGCGGGTATCGCGAAACTTCAGTTCATTTTGATTAATTGAAGTTACATACCCGTGCCATACGCGAAGTTCAGTGGTTTCGATATTGACTTCTTCACCAACCAATTTTGTCGTTGCTTCTTGCGGCTTAATGATAATTTGTCTTTTTCCCATAAAGTGCTTTAATCGATTAAAACTTCTTAAGGCTTCAACATTGAGTAAAATCTGATTCAAAAAGAACACACTCCAGCGACACTCCGTTTACTTCACTTTTATTTCCATAATCTGAAATCGCATCGTGTTTTTCGGCCCTTTTACTTCCACTTTATCCCCTTTGGCTTTGCGTAAAAGCGCCTGCCCAATCGGCGATTTGATTGAAATTTTTCCATTATCCATATCCGTTTCCTCCGGCGAAACCAAAGTGTACTCGATTTCCTCTTTGCTATCTAAATTTTTGAGCCTTACCGTGGTTAGAATATAAACCTTATCGGTTTTGATATTTTTCTCATCAAGAATCGACGCCGAGAGCAAGGTACGCTCAAGGTTTGTAATGCGAATCTCATTCTGTGTTTGCTCTTCACGAGCGGCTTCATATTCTGCATTTTCCGAGAGATCGCCGTGAGAACGGGCCTCATCAATTTTTTCAAGAATTGAATTTCGTTTTGGCCCTTTGAGTTCTTCCAATTCACTTTTGAGCCTTTGATAAGCATCTCGAGTGAGATATGTAGTTTCAGCCATAAATGTATTTCTATAAATCGTTAAAAAACACCGAGCGGCAACGCCGCCCCACCTTGCGCACAATAAAATCGGGGAGAAAAATAAAAGTCAGTCTGATGCGCTCAGGCTGACTTTGTTACCTTTAATGAATTTACAACGCTTTCAATCTTTTCCAAAACCCAAAGCGGGATACAAAAAAACTTAATAAACAGGCGTCTGAATTTGCTTTTGGCTTAGTGCGTCAAGTGACGAATTCATTTGTAGCAGATGATTCGCTGAGCGTTTCACGCGCTTAGCCACCCAATGAATAAACTCATCCGAATCATTAACACAAGGAATGTATTGCATCTTTGAACCGCGGTAGCCGGCATTTTCGGTTTCCTCTACAGCCTCTAAATCGGCCTCGCTATTATCGGCGAAGAAGCCAAAAGGGAAAACGGCAACCTTTTCAATTCCCTCTGATTTGAATTCTTCAAGTGCAATTGCCAAAGTTTCGGGTGTCCATTCGCCGCCATAAA
Organism: Chloroherpetonaceae bacterium; assembly: GCA_033763895.1. Taxonomy (NCBI): domain Bacteria; kingdom Pseudomonadati; phylum Chlorobiota; class Chlorobiia; order Chlorobiales; family Chloroherpetonaceae; species Chloroherpetonaceae bacterium. The sequence goes on from JANRJQ010000004.1 coordinate 157,281, forward strand.
CATGATTAAGACACCCGAGTTTAATGGCGTGAAACCGGTTTCTTGGGTCGTTCTCTAAAAAGGATTTTAGCTGAGTAAAAAATTGCAAGGTTTCTTTATAACCCGTATTCGCCTTTGGCGGCAATCCATCAGTCCCTTTCACCAAAGTTCCGTGTACGGCCAAAGCTAGCCCTAACTTGGTCGCTTTTTCTGAATTTTGCAGATTTGAAAAAATATGATTGGCATACACTTGAAGGAGTTCGGTGTCATTCCAAAAATGCTTGAGAACAACCACTTTGCCGAATGCACTTTCTTTGAAAGTATCGGTAGTAATAACGCAGCCCACACCGCAAGAAAAATCGGATTCGATAGGAATCATTGGAACGAGCACAATGGCATCGGAATTGCGATGAACTGTGAGTGTATTTTCGAGGTATGGCGGTACAAAGTAATAGGAATCTGCCACTTTGAAATCTATCTCTGAATCTCCCTTCAACACGGATTGAAGCTTTGATGCTTGATTTCGGGTAAGAGCATTTAGCTTTGAGCGATAACCCAGATTATTCCAATATTTTTTTCTTTTGAATGATCTTGTCCAAGCAATAAGCTCCACAATCGGCCTTGGGATTTTCGCAATTCGAGTGGTGATATATTTCAAGATTCTCTTTGAATTGGGGAGCAAATTTTTAATTGTCGGCTCTTCAACTTCGCCATAAGTGGCAAGAATTACGCTTACTTTTCGTTTTGTCATTGATTTATTCTTAAAAGCTTTTATCGCTTAAAGATTCTACTGAAATGAAAAATAATCGGTTTTCGTTTTTTCTTTCAGAATTCACTCTTGAATTTTCTTAATTAAATAATGAAAATACTGCATACTGCCGATATCCACATTGGATATGAAACACACGGGAAGCTTGATGCTTCCACCGGATTGAATTCAAGGCTTTTGGATTTTGAAAAGTGCTTTCAAGAAATGGTTCAAAAGGGGCTTGACGAAAAAATTGATTTATTTTTGTTTGTCGGAGACGCCTACCGTGATGCTCACCCTTCCCCAACCGAACAGCGAATTTTTTCTCGCGCCTTAAAACCAATCATAGATGCTAACATTCCAATTGTAATGATTGTAGGCAACCACGATCATCCGGTTGCTTTTGGAAAGAGCAATTCAATTGAAATTTTTTCAAATCTGATTGATGATGTCATCCTTTTTTCAAAACCTGAGTCAAAAGACATTGAGACTAAATCGGGGAAAGTGCGCGTGGTAGGGCTTCCTTGGCCTCAGCGCAGCCTGCTTTACACCAAACATGAACATCAAGATAAAAACCCCGAAGAAATTCGGGATGCGATGAAACGGGAGTATCTGGATTTTATTAGTGAGGAAGCAATGCGGATTCAAACTGAAAAAATTAACTATCCAACCATTTTAGCAGCGCATTTGCATGTGGATACTGCTCAGTTTACCGAAGGTTCTGAAAAAATGCTGATTGAAACCCGCGATCCGGTCTTTTCGGTTGATTCGCTTGCCCATCCCGCCTTTGATTATGTCGCGCTTGGGCATATTCATCGGTATCAAAATTTAAATCAAGGAAAAACACCGCCGGTGGTTTATAGTGGCAGCATTGAACGAGTAAGCTTTGCGGAGTGGCAACAGCCGAAGGGATTTGTAATTGTGGAATTTGACTCTGAAAAACGGGCGAGGTACTCGCATATTCAAACCCAAGCAAGAAAGTTTTTCTCTTTTGACGATGATCTCTCCAGCCTTGACATGAGTATTGATGTGAACCAATATCTTCAAGAGAAACTTTTACAGCTTGATTTTACGGATGCTGTTATTAGGCTGCGTTTTAATTGTACTGCAATCCAAAAAGCTCAAGTCAATTTTAGCTTTCTACGCGACCTATTAAAATCTGCATCATCGATTGCAGAACTTCGCTTTACGGTTGAAAAGGAAACGATTGATTCCACAAACTCTCCGCGTGTGACGCTCTCAGATTCAGTTGAAACAGCACTTGAGCGATTTATTGAGCGAAAAGGAACGGGAGGTTTACCCAAAGATAAAATTATGGAGGCCGCTCGAAACCTTGAAAATCAATCTTATTGAGAACGGGTTCTGAAAATTGGCAGGGCTTCTTTTTCGGTCAGGCGTAGGATGAGACCGTTTCTTGGTTTCGCATTCATCTCAAAGGATTGATTAAATTAACGTTTGAAAGGCAATAACGACACTGCCACACGAATTCATTTTCATTTATGTTTGAACGATTCAAAGCGAGTTTAACCTCCTCATTTGCAAAAAAAGTTTATGTCACTTTTTTTGCAATTTTAGCAATTGCCATTGTATTTGATAAAGTGATGATGCCATTGGTTACAAAAGGTGGTAGAATTACAATAGTTCCGGATGTCAGTGGAAAGACAATGACCCAAGCCACATTAATCCTTGAATCTGAAGGGCTAAAAGTTAAGGAAGGGTATCAACGGTTCGATCCCAAGAAACCGCTCGGGGTAGTGTTAAGTCAAATTCCAAGTTCCGGCTCTGAGGTAAAAGCAGGTCGGCATATTTATTTATCGCTCAATGTGAAGCGTAAGCAAAACGCTCCCTTACCTGATTTGGCGGGGCGAACGCTTGCTGATGCAAAATTAACTATAGAACGATACGGGCTTTCATTAGGAGATGTACAATTTGCGATTGCCAGTACGAAGTCGCAAGAGGGATTGGTTATGGCTCAATCAATTCCAAAAGGGACAATGATTACCGAGGGAACAAAAATTGATTTAACCATTGGAAAAAGTGCTTCCGATTTAGGGCTTCTTCAAGCGAGTGTTCCAGAGGTAACCGGAAAGACGAGCGGTGAAGCGGAAGCCATCTTAACGGATGCGGGATTTGCAGCACCCGAAATCAAGTATCAATATTCCACGAATTTAATTCCGAACACAGTAATAGGTCAGGAGCCAATGGCGGGTGTGATGTGGGAGTTGGCGACGCCGGTTAAGCTTATTGTCGCAACGCAAAATCGCGACTTGATTTCTCCGGAATAAACCGGTTGATGTTTATGAAATGGTTTCAGCGATTGACTGTATCAAAGCTTCAATTTCAAATGGTTTTCGGATAATCTGAGTAACTCCCTCTGCTTTTAAACGACTGATTTCCTCATTCTCCAAGTAGCCGGTCATAAACAAAAATTTCAAATTCGGATTAATCTTTTTCATTTTGACAAAGGCATCATAGCCATTGAGTTCAGGCATATTCATATCAAGAATCACAGCATCGTATTTATTTGGATTGGCTTCAATTTCTTGAACGCCTTTCACACCATCTGAAACGGCAGTTGTGAATGCACCTTCCATCGTAAGGGTATCGTTTAGAAAATCTCGGATGAAGGCCTCATCTTCAACAATTAGTAGGTTTCGACCATTAATACTTAATGGCCTGCTACTCAAAGAACTTGAATGTATGTTTTCATTTTTTTCTGCAAGTGGGATGTAGAGATAAAATGTTGTTCCGCTACCCACAACGCTTTCATGAAAAATGAACCCTGAGTGATTTTTCATTATACCATAAGACATTGCAAGCCCTAATCCGGTTCCTTTACCCGGCTTTTTGGTGGTATAAAATGGTTCAAAAATCTTTTCGCTGATTTCCTCCGGAATTCCATTACCGTTGTCTTTTAAGGAAAGTTGAAGAAATTTCCCTACAGGACGAAGACCGTATTTTTCGGTAAATTTTGCGGGTAAGCTTTTTAGTGCTAATTCAAATATCAATTGCCCTTGAAAGTTTTCTTGAGTCAATCGTTCTTGAATTGCATCTATGGCATTCACAGCAAGGTTTAGGATAACTTGTTCAATTTGTGCTTTATCTCCAAACGCTAAGGGTAGATTTTCTTCGACGCGAGTTTCAATTTTAATTCGCCTATCTAAGGTGGGCTCTAAAATTTGGAGGACTTCATCGATACTTTCTTTCATATTGAATTTTGAGGATTCGTACTTGCCCTGCCTTGCAAAGCCAAGCATTTGCCGAACGATTGACGCTGCACGATTTGAATTGGCAATAATATGCTCGACGCGTTTAAGCTCTTTTGACTCGGGCTCAAATCCTTTTTTTAGAAGTGTTGCATATCCTAGAATTCCCGCTAGGATATTGTTGAATTCATGTGCAACCCCACTGGCTAAAACCCCTAACGATTCCATTTTTTGAGATTGAACAAGCTGGAAATACATCTTTTCCTTTTCTAGTTCGGCGATCTTTCGCTTTGTAATATCCATTACATAGCCATACAATTCTGTAACTCTCCCGTTGGAATCCGTTTTTACTTTTGCAACAGAATAGATCCATTTGATTTGTTTTCCTGTATGAATTCTTGTTTCAAATTCGTATGGGATCGCTTTCGAAATCGCTGCGTCAATCATCTTCTTTAACTCATCCTTCAAATCGATATGCATGAATACCAATTCTTCTAAGGAAGGCTCTCCTCTATCAATCTCTCGGTCAAAGATTTGATATGTTTCGTTCGACCAAAAAATCATTTGTTCAGCTTGTTTTTCTAAGGGATAACGCCAACCGCCGATATGTGCGATTTTTTCTGTATCGGAAAGAAGGGATTGGCTACTGATGAGCAATTTCTCAGTCACTTTTCGATAGGTGATGTCCAAAGAATTTCCGATTATCCGAATCACTTTTCCGGAAGAATTGATAATTGGGCTAAGACTTGTAAGAAAATATTTTTTTTGATGATTTATCTCTACCTCTTCTTCATACATCATTTCATCTTTTGCGTCAACACATGCTTGATATCTTGCCTTAAGACGTTGAATGATCTCGTTTGAAAAGACACTATCCAATTCATCAATTTTTTTATTTGTTAATAATTGATTTGAAACCCCAATTACTTTTTCATGCGCAGGATTTAATCCGATGACTCTGAATTGGTTTTCTCTCTCAACCTCTATAACAAATATTGGGGTGTTGATGCCATAATAAATACTTTGAAGAAATAACTGACTTTCTGTGATTTCCTTTTGAAAGAGTTTATCATTGGTAATTTCCTGTATGTATCCTTTCAGAATTTTTACGCCATTGGACTGAACAAAAGGTTTTCCAAAGAAACGAATCCAACACTCGCGTTCGCTTGGTAAATCCAATTCAACTTCAAAAGAGAAGGAGATATTTTTCAGGATTGACATTTGCAAGGAAGACTCAACCTTTTCTCTATCTAATACCTTAATTTTTTTATAAAATGTATTGAGCGGACAAGATGTTGATTCGCCCTCCGACTCAAAAATCCTTTTTATGACGGGAGAGCAACGAATAATTGATTGATTGAGATCGATTTCCCAATTACCGATATTGGCCAATTCTTCTGTTTCATAAAGAGACAACTCGTGTTGGCGTTGCTTTACTTGAGCCTCAATTATCGCAGTAATATCGCTTTCAATTGCATCCCAAATAATTTCTCCGTTATCACCTAATCGAGGAACCACTCTAAAAAGCGAGGTTTTGTCAAAGACTTGGTTAATTCCCTTTCGGACACGTAATTCAAATGCGTTTAAGCTTTTTGCACTTTCTTCGAGAAGAAACATTGCTTGACTGACGTCTTCAGGATGAAAAATAGTTTTGAGTTTGTTGGGCTCTTGATAAAGCTCGGAAGTGGTAAAACCGCTAATTTTTTCTATCCCTTGACTGATGAAAGTAAATCTACCGTTTCCGCTTCGATCGCTTACAAATTGATATAAAACAGTATTGGGAAGATTATCACCGATTGAAGAGATATATCTGTTCTTTTCATTGAGTTCATTTTGTGAATGAACAAAAGTTGTCACATCTTTTGAGCAAAACGCAATGCAAAAAACCTTGCCCATTTCATCTTTTACCGGGATGTATTCAACGCTCCACCAACGCGTAAAATTGGGGAAAGGGATTTCAATTTGAGTCTCAATGATTTTGCCTTCAAAAGCTTCTTGACAATGTTTAATAAAGCCTTCTTTTGTTTTAGGCTCAGCGTAGTTTAACATTGAATGACCTTCTTCAAGCTTCACCCCAAAAAGTTTTTCGATAAATTTTTGAGCTACTTGATTAAATCCAAGAATTTGAAATTCGCGATCAATCAGAAAAATCGATTCACTTGAGCTATTAAAGAAAGCAAGAAGTTTTAAGCGCTGACTTTCAAGCTTTAAGTGATCAATCTTATGATTTGTAATGTCTTGAACAGAAGTAACCTTAAAGCGTGCCCCATTGAAATCTTGATACAAACTTGCTTTAACATGAATGTTTCTTAACGCGCCGTCTTTTCGAATGAGAAGCCACTCACCGTCGGTATTTTTTTCTCCGGCAATAAACGCTGAGTGAATGTTTTGATATTTTAATTTTTCTTCTGAAGGAATAACAAGCGTGAAATGCTTTCCAATCAGTTCTTCTCGGGTGTAGCCGTAAGTATCACAATAGGCTTTATTAACTTCCACGAATTTTCCGTTTTCATCGGTGAGGCATAGGCCAATCGGGGTGTTGTCATAAGTTAACCGAAGAAGTTGCTCCTTGTTTTTTAGTTCTGCTTCTGCAGTTTTTTTTGCGTGAATATCCGTTACTGACCCGTAAGCAAAGACAACTTTTCCCTCTTCATTTAATACGGGTTTAACGCGATCCTCAACCCAGCAAAGTTGACCGTCCTCCTTTACTATTCGGAATTCAGCGATGGTCTCTTCCCCTTTAATTACTCTTTGAATAATGTCGGAAATGATTGGCAAATCAGGTTCATAAATTAACTTGTTCCAATTTCTTTTGTCAAAAATGAGCTCCATCGAATATCCAATCATTTCGATAGAATTTTCTGAAATCCAATCCAATGAGATTTCATTTTCATTAACCCGAATGCGATATAAAAAACTTGAATTCACTTCAAATGCGGTTCTGAAATGCTTTTCAGATAAGAATTCAAAGTTTTCATTTTGCGAAATCAATTTCTGGGGAACGGAATCCGTAGCTTCTTGGGAGTAATTTTGAGGAAAGGATTGAAGGTGGTGAAATTCGTCGCTAATTAATGCTTTAGCCTTTTGAAACGAAAGATCATCTTTACAAAATGATCGTAAAAGAGCCCAAAATGAACCGGTCATAACTTAGAACGCGTTATAATCTCAATGATTGATACATACTGATGGGAAAATTCTTAGATAATATAACGTATTCAACTTCTTAGGCTTTACTCAAAAAAAAAGTGCAGAGTAACTCTGCACTTTTTTATTAGGTTTTGAATCGGTTAGTAAGCCCTCATCATTCCTCTTCCTCTTCCGTACCCACCATTTCGCATTGGCATTCTCCGTTGCGCTTGAACACTCATAAAATCAGTAATTGCTTCTTTTTGAGCATCGGTTTCAGCAAGTTTTAGCACTTCAAAAAGAAATGAGACTCTTGATTCTTCAAGGCTTGATTGCGCTACTGTGACATCCTTTAAGGCTGATTTAACCTTTACTTCGTCCGGCTTCTTTGCGCGAAGTAAATCAGCTACGATATCCTCCTTGTCTTCAACAGCACGAAATAGCATCTTCATTTTATCTCGATGTTGAACAAACGCTTTTTCAAAATTTTCCATTTGCTTTTCATTAAAACCCACTTGTTCTTTTAAGAACATTTCAAGCCTTGGCTGTCCAAAACCCGGATTCCTCCATTGCGGATTTTGCTGACCCCTCCCGACTTGCCCTTGTTGCCCCATTCCGCCGCCGCGCAAAGGTTGCGTTGGTTGTGCAACGGCACTCACGATGAACAGGAGTGTTAAGACACTATAAAACATAATTTTTTTCATTGGTCGAATTGATTGATTATTCATTATTTCTTCTCAGCTGATTACTTATTGGATGCTCGCTGAATCAATTCCCTTCGCCTTTTTGAAAATTTATTTTGAATTTACAAGTCAAAATTATTTGGTCAGAAACGGATTCGACCAGCGTTTATGAGAATAAACGGCACTTCCTGAAAGTGTTTTTAGGAAGGCTTCCAATTGATTTTTCTCATTTTCAGTCAAAGCTAAATTTTGCGGCCTTCCTCCGGGTCTAAGTCGAGGATCAAGGTTTGTATTGGTACCAATCTGAATCAGGTTGTAATGATTGATGACTTGCTTAAGGGTTTGAAGTGATCCATCATGCATGAAGGCGCCATTCAATTGCCCACTTGTATTTAAGATATCTCTTAATGTTGGAGAGCGAGTAACAGTTACATCGGTACCACCTCCAATTTTTGAAATTACGCCGTTATTGAGAGAGGCCGGATCGATATCAAATTCTGGTGCACGGTGACATCCGCCACATCCTGCGCCTCCGCCTACCCGAACGCCATTTTGATTAAATTGAGGTGCCGCCAGAAAGAGTCTTTTACCTGCGTTTTCATCTGCTGTATAATTTGCAAAATCAGCTGCATCGTTAACAGCGGAAGTTCGCCCGGCATCATACTTTGAATCAAATGATTGAATCGAACGGATAAATGCCGATAGCGACTCTTGAATGCGTTGCTCCGAAATATTCTGATCTCCATAAACAAACTGAAATAGCTCTTGGTAATAATCCGTCGATTTAAGTTTCTCTAAAAGTCCTTGAAAATTGGGGTTACCGAATTCTCCGCTAAAGCCCATTTCAAGGTGATCTTGAATCGGCTGAGTCGTTTGAGCTTCTAAACTTGCTGCGCGTTCATCCCAAAAGAACTTGACTTCAACGGCATATCTGGAGTTTATCAATCTCATTGAATGACGGGGCGTATTGCCATTAATTCCTTTACTAGCGAGTGATGTGTCACTAAACCCAAATGATTGTTGATGACAACTGGCACAAGCAACGGTATTATTAACACTTAATTTTTTATCATAAAAAAGGACCCGGCCAAGCGTTGCTTTTGCGTCAAAACCAGAAGGAATTGAACCATTATTTTTTGTGATATAATTTGGCTTAGTCTGTGCTGAATAAGCTTCAAGTGCGGTGAGAACAATATTATCACCAAAGGTATTTTCAACGGCAGGGTAGGAAGTCGTAACCGGTGTAACAGTCTCTATTTGCTTTTCGGTGCACCCATAAAACGAAAGTGCAAAAAGAATGATTGAAACAAAAAACCCCTTTGCTCTTTGAGTGTGTTGGTATGTCATAGCTTTTCTTGATTATGTTAGAAAAAAATCAGGGTGGGCCGCCAAAACCGCCCGGCGGGCGAGGGGGCATCAGGGCGCGGCTCATTTCTTTAAGAAAGAATCTGAATTCGCGTTTTTGTTCAGGCTTACACAAGGATGAAATCGCTTGGAAGTGTTCAACGTTTGCCTTATCGATTTTTGCTTCATAGCCGGAAATCACTGTGATAACAGAATCGATTTTATCGGGTTCAATTGGTTCTTCGTTTGAAATCAATTGATATAGTAAAGAGCGATTTTCATGAATAAGATCTCGTAATTCTTTGATTTTTTTGAAATGAGACTCTCTTTCTTTCCGAAAGGCTTGCAACTGCTCTTCCGAAAAATTCACCTTCTCACGCAAGATTATTTCAACTCGTTCAGGATTCAGCCCTCGTCCGCGCCATTCTCTCCGGTTAAATCGTTTTGGGGAATCCTCTGAAGAAGAATTTTCTTTAAGATGATTCAAAAATAGAACGGCCATTAGAATAAGGTTAAGACCAATTAAGAGAATAAAGGCAATCCAAATCCAGCGAACCCGAGTTGTAATCATTCCAAATCCTCCGTATCTGTGTGCAAATCATACAATTCAATCACAGTTGCAATGTCTTGATCTAATGTTGTTTTTTGACTTGTATTAATAAAAATCAAAGAAGCAATATTGATAAAGGCAAAGAGAAGCAGCATTGCCACCTGATAGCGAAGTGCCGGAAATTGAATTTCCTTGGATTGCCTTGATTGTATTCGGTTGTTGAGCCTTTCAAAAAAATAGGGCTTTGGAGATGCCCTCTGATTAGCACGGAACATCTCGATGAGCTGATTGAAATCTTTGACTCTGTTTTTCATAACTCGTTCTCCTTTTCGGTATTGTTTCTAATTTTTTTGGGTAGAAAATTCATCATAATCTTCTTGAAATGAAGATGAATCGAAACATGCCTTAAATTCTTTGATGCGGCTCATAACAAAAACTTGCGACCCTGATTTATTTTTTTTCAAAATAGACTTTGAGTTTTTGTTTCATGTTTTCTTTAGCTCGATGAATTAACGATTCTACTGCACCGACGCTGATTTTCATAACCTCAGCAATTTCATCATACTTTAGCCCTTCAATTTTACACATTGTAAGCGCCACACGCTGATTTTCCGGCAAATGGTCTAAGGCAAAGGCTATAGCCTCGCGGTCTTCCTTTTGTTCAAGTTCAATGCCCGGGTGCTCAAAGACGATGATTTGAGGTTCTTCATCTTCACCAAAACCGAAGAGGGACTTTACCTTTATAAATCTTTGACGGGACTTTTCTTTTCTCAGAAATTCAAGACTTTTGGTAATTGAAATTCGATAAATCCAAGTGGAGAGTGATGACTCGCCCCGAAATTGTGTTGCCTTTTCGAATATTGTAATGAATACTTCCTGTGCGAGATCATCGGCATCGTCTGTTGATTTTACAAATCCCAAACAGGTATTAAAAACCTTGTCTTGAAATTCAGCAACAACTTTTTTCAACGCATCGTTATTGCCGCTTGCAACAAGGGCCATTCGCGCGATATCATTTGGATAACGGCTTTCTTTTGCTTTTCCGTCATCTAAACTTGTCTCTTGCATTGTTGCGCTTTTAATGCTTTGAATGAATAAGTCGAATTTTGGTTTAATTGGGAGAAAAAATTGTCTCGTTTGACAATCGCGCTTGACTTAAGATTGAGATTTTTCGGAATGACTGTAGCTTGGCTGAGATTTCCTCCGGCGTTTATCACTAATTGGGAATTCGACGATAATTGTGGTTCCTTTCCCTTTTCCTTCCGAAAATGCATTGATTGAGCCGTGATGAAGTTTCACAATTTGCTTCGCAATTGAAAGGCTAAACCCTTGCTCTTTACTGTTAGGATTGATTCCTGCTCCTTTATGAAATCGGCTAAAGAGCATCTCAGATTCCTTTTCATCTAATCCGATTCCCTCGTCTCGAATCAAAATCTGAATAGACTCATTGGTTTCAGGTTGTACTTGAGAAGTTTCACTCCTTATTTTTTTTGCTTCAATCCAAACGGCGCTTTTGGGTGAAGAATACTTTACCGCATTTTCAATAACCTTATCAAACACATCTTGAATTCGCTCTCGATCACCAAACATCAAAAGTTGCTCTTCTGCCATTAGATGCAACTGAATTCCATTTTCCTTTGCTTTCTCAAAAAATTTTTCTTTTGTAAAAGCCAACATTTGAGAAATATTTAGAGACTCCTTTGGCAAGGTAACCCTTGAAACATCAAGATCAGGGGATTGCAACAATTCATTAATCAGATTTACCATTTGTTTTGACCCAACCTCAATTCGCTTTGCCATTTGAAATATCATTGAATCTTCATTTTGTCCATTTTGAAGTAAGACTGAAAAGCCTAAGATATTTTGAATCGGATTCTTTAAATCGTGGGCTGCAAAAGTGAGTATTTCATCTTTGAGTTGATTTGTTTCAATCAATTGGCTTTGTTGCTGTCGTAGCAAGTCGTTTTGGGAGGAAATAACTTTATTCTTTTCAGAAAGAATTTGGTTATTCTTTTTTGTTTGAAGGTAAAAAATCACGGTGGTTATGAATGCGGAGATAATGAGAATGATCAATCCAATTAAAATCAATCGTTCATTTTCTGCTTCTTTTTTTTGGTACAGATTAATCTCTTCAAGTAGAGAAATCTCTCGTTGCTTTTTTTCAAACTCATAAAGTTCTCTGAGTTGAGTCGTTTTTGCATCGGACTCCGCGTTAAAAATGCTATCCCGGTATGCCATTGAAAGTTTCAACGCTTCAATTGCCTTTTCATATCGTTTTGCTTTCGAATACAAAGTAGAGATTTCTTCATAACCATTTTTTAAATCGAGATTATTTCCAATACTTGCCGCGGTATCGATGGCCATTTCCATAAGCACAATAGCATCGCTCAATTTGTTTTGCTTCTGATAGACTGACGCAATTCTCCGTAAAGCAATTCCCATCCCGTGTTTATTGCCTGAGCGGCTCTCGTAAGAGAGGGCTTTTTTATATTCATCCAAGGCTGCATTAAGATTTCCAATTTCTTCATATACATTTCCGATAACCTGTATTGCATCTATTTGGACACGTTTATCTCCAATTTTTTCTGCAAGTAAATAGCAGCGTTTGAGGGTATCGAGAGCAAATTCAAAATTTTTTAGGAATAGATGGGTAAACCCAATATTATAAAGCGACTGCGCCTCTTGGTGAGCGTTCTTCGTTTCTTTTTGAATAGCCAGCGCTTTACGGTAATAAACCAAAGCTTCATTGTATCGCTTCAAGGTTCGCTCGATATTCCCCAAGTTTCCAACGGCATACGCCACTCCCGCTTTTGGCCCTAATTCCTCAAGAATGATAAGGGCATCAAGAAATGCCTTTTTGGCTTCACCCAAATTCCCTTGGTTCCAAAGCACTAGCCCGAGATTATTGAGGGCTCGCGCTTTCCCAGTTTTATTCCCAAGTGAATCTTGAAGGGCAATTGATTGATATAAATATTTTGCCGCTTCGTCGTAGCGGGTGAGCAGCCACAAGTCAATACCAACGGCATTTGATGCAGTTGCAATTTTTAAGGGTAAATGGTTTTTCTCAGCTAAGCGAAGGGCTTGTAAATCAACTTCGAGCGCCGTTTTATTCTCTCCTAAATTGGATTGACACTTTGCAATTTCAATCTTTGAGTCAATCTCACCCTCGATAAATCTAATCGCAATGGATTCTTGTTCACATACCCTCGCAAGGCTATCGGCCTTTTTCGTTTCACCCATTCGATCATACTGAGCGCTAAGCCTAAGCATCAATCGAACACGCAGTGTATCTTTTGAAGCAGGAATCACTCTTTGAAGGCTATCAATTAAATCAGTTTGTGCGAAGGATTGATAAGGCATGAATAAGAAAAAGATTGGGAGAATACACATCGGCACCAATATTTGCGGCCAAAGCATTGAACTAAATAAACCGTCTCTTTGTGACATGTGATTTGAGCATAAATTCATTTTCTGAATTTATTCTTTTTCACCCCTCATTTTGAATGAAAAAATATATTAACTTTATTTAATCGATTAACTAAAGAGAAAAGGCAATGAGAAGATATTCAGGATTATTTTTAAACGACTTTTGTCGCCCGCTATTTCGTGTTTCATTTTTTTTAGGATTTGCTTTGCTTATCCTTAGTCATTTAGGGTGTGGCAGTAACTCCAATGTAACGAGCTCGAATTCAACAAATTCAAAATGGGTTCTTGCTTGGGCAGATGAGTTTTCAGGAAGCGGCTTGCCTGACCCAACCATTTGGGGATTTGAAGAAGGCGGTAATGGCTGGGGAAACAACGAATTGCAATATTACACCGCCAATAGGCTCGAAAACGCGAAGGTTGAAGACGGATTCTTAAAAATCACAGCCATCAAAGAAACTATGGGTAATCGCGGTTACTCCTCAGCTCGATTAGTCACACGCGGTAAGAAAACGCTCCTTTATGGCAAAGTAGAAGCACGAGTAAAAATCCCCGCCGGCCGCGGAACTTGGCCAGCTGTTTGGATGCTTGGGCAGAATATTGGTGTAGTGGGATGGCCTAAATGTGGAGAGATTGACATTATGGAACATGTCGGCTTTGATCCAAATTGGGTTCACGGCTCAGTTCATACAGAAGCTTATAATCACATTAAAGGAACACAACGAACCAAGAAGACCAACCTTACAACCGCAATCAGCGACTTTCATGTGTATGCCATTGAATGGACGCCGGAAAAAATTGATTTTTTAATTGACGGCAATTTGTATTTCACTTTCAATAAGGAATCAAACGCTTCAGCCAATGAATGGCCATTTGATGAACCGCAATTCATATTAGTCAACTTGGCTATTGGTGGAAATTGGGGCGGGCAACAAGGTGTTGATGATTCAGTTTTCCCGGTCACTTACCTTATCGATTATATCCGAGTGTACAATCTGGAGTGAGAGCAAAATTTCATGTAAACAAAAAGGGGTTCACGGTGTGAACCCCTTTTTTTAATCATAGAATTTGATCGGATAACTTTATCGAATATCAAAGCGAAGAAAGAGCACAAAGGCAAGAGCAAAAAATGAAAGCGCGTAAAAGATGAGAAGCCCGATATCGGGAAGTATTTTTTCAGTTATCGACAATCCACTTTGAATCGGCGGTTGAAATACAGGCATGTTTTCGAAATTGAGCCGCATTGAACTTGCTCCGTGAACTTTTATACCGTTTTTATCAAAATGAATCGTAAATCCATTATTACTCCCCGATTCTTTCTGCTTTTGATTGATATAGGTAATAAACCTATCTCTGTAACTCCGAATCGCGGATTCGTATCGATATTTTGTCTCAACATCCGTTTCGGCCAAACTCATTGAGGCTAATTGAAACGCTGAAGAAGGAGAAATTCGAGAGATCCAAAGTGCTAAGTCTTCTTGGGCAGCTTGTTGATTTGCCGCTTCTTCATTGGTTTTACGGTTAAACTCCGCGATCTCGGCATCCAATTTCTTTTGGAGTGCTTCACTTTCTTCTTTGATATCCCAGTTCATTTCGGCTGATTTGGCATCTCTTTCTTTCGGGGTTAAGGTCTCGAGGGTTTTATTGTACTTCTCATATAATTCCATTTCCCTTTTCATTTTCTCATCCCACTTTGATTTACTGAATGCTTCCATTTTTGTGTCAAGTTCAGAAATACTTGGTATTGGTATCACTTCACTTGCAATCATCATTCCCGCTCTCGGTAAAATGAGCACAAAGGTTATCCATAAGGAGATAAGCACAAGAAAAGAGGTCGCTGAATTTCTTACAGACGAGGAAACCAAAATCCCAAGGAGGATAAAGACTATAAAATGAGATAAGCCCAGCGCAATAATCGCGCAAGCCTTTAACCAATGCTCCGGTTCCATTGGCACACCAAAAAGAACAACGATGAGAAATGAAAGTAAAACGGGAATTAACAATGGAAAGCATAGGGCAAATATGGCGCCAAGCGCTTTGGCGGAAATAAAAAGAGCTCGGGGAATTGAATTTGAAAATGTGAGCTGCAATGTACCCGATTCCTTTTCTCCATTAATGGCATTAAATGTAAAGAGTATGGCAAAAAGCGATACCACAGTTTGAAAAATGAATACAAAATCAACCACGCGAAAAATTGCAAACACGGAATCTTCGGAATACAAACTTCCTTGCAACCTGTTTTCTTGCCATTTGCTTACTATGGTTTTTCGTCCGATGTCGTTTTGTACACCGGAAGCAAATATCATAAGTGGATTTGGTTCACGAAATGCTCTTGTGTAAACCGAGCCCCAATTGGTTTGGCTTTGCAAGTCTTCGGCTGCAAGTTGGCGAGCAGTTTCATATTGATTTTTGGTTGCGTGGTATTCTTCTACACCCAAATAAACAGACAGAATGATGAGAATCGACATCACTGAAAATGAAAGCACAAACTTAGGGCTTTGCAAAAACGCTTTCAATTCTTTTTCGATTAATAGCTTTAGCATAAGTAATTAAGTTGGAATCTAACGAAGGTCATAGTTGAGAAATCGCTTAAACGCAATTGCGGTGAGGAGTATGGAAAAAAGCAAAAGCAATACCCCATCGACGAATACTTCCTGAAACAGCGCGGCCAAATCCTTTCCCTTAAACTGAAATACCGGTAGCTCACTCACATCAATCGGTTTTGGGGGTGCGTTGCCCTGCTGAGAGAAAAACATTCTAAATCCACCACCTTGTTTAACTCCCGTTTTTGAATACTGGAACTCTCCAAATACTTTTTGGTAATTTGCAGCGTTCTCATGAAACAGATTCTTTAAGGAGATATCGGTTTCGGCAAGCGTTGCGGCTGAAATGGCAAATACTGCTGAAGGAGAGACTTTGGCAATGTTTATCGCAAGGCTTTCACGTACTTTTTCTCGGTTCGAACGCTCTTCATTTAACCTTTTAGCCAAAGCTGAAAATTTAACCTCTCGCTCCTCGCTTTCTTTACTCATAAACTCATTGAATTTCTTCATCGCTGTTTCAGGATTCGTATCATTTGGGGACTTAAACTCAGACATCCTTTTTTGGGTTTCTGACCAAAGCTGCCGTGAATATTGACTTTTCTCTTTTGAAATGGCATCAAGATTAGGAACCTCAACCGCTCTACCGGCAAGCATGATCGAGGCTTTTGGCAAAACAATCACCATTATCACCCAAAGTGAAAGTAGAATGGAAAAGGAATTGGCGCTTCTAACCGTGAAGGTAGAGACTGCGACAGAGAGGGTGATAAAAACCCCGAGATAAAGAAATCCTAATCCAATAATTCCAAGGAGCTTTAACCACTCTTCGAGCGTTAACGACACAGATAAAACTTCTATCAGGATGAAACTGAGTAAAAATGGAATAACAAGCGGAAGAGTTAAAGAGAGATAAGCCCCTATAACTTTTGAAAGGATAAACGTTGCTCGAGGGATACTTCCCGAGAAAATGAGTGCAAGGGTTGCATTTTCCTTTTCACCACAAACCGAATTGAAGGCAAAGACAATCGCCACGAGTGATAAAATCACTTGAAATAAAAAACTTAAATCAAGCGCCTTAAATACGGCGTAAATAGGGTTTTGGCTAAAGTAACTATTGGTAGAAGAAAGTTCTCCTGAGGCTTGAACTGTGATTTGCTGACCAATATCATTCGAAACCCCCATTACAAGTGCCGAAAGAAAAGTAGGAGGAATTTGCACTTGATGCCCACTTATAAGTCTCCAATCCGTGTAGCCTTCGTATTTTTTCAATACGGCTTTCACATCGGCTTCATGTCGCTCTTTGGAAAGTGTGTAGCTACGAATTCCTGTATAGAAGGTAAGCAAAATGAGAATGGTGCTCAACGAAAACGTAATGAGAAATCGTGTTGAGTGAAACGTCTCCCGAAGTTCTTTTTCGAGAAGTATCAAAAATGTCTTCATTGGCCCTCCGATTTTCCAAGGGTTTCAGAAGTCTCTTCCATATAACCCGACATATACTTCATATAAAGCTCTTCAAGATTTTCATCTTTGAGTTCCGCGCTTGTTTTTTGCATCACGAGTTTCCCTCGATTCATAATGCCAATGGTATCGGCAATCTCTTTGGCGCGGAAAATGTCGTGGGTGGACATTAATATGGCCTTGCCTTCAGCCCTTAGCTCTTCTAAGAGTTTAGAGAATTCAAACCCTGCTTTTGGGTCAAGCCCGGAGGTGGGTTCATCAAGCAAAATGGCAGGGGCATTTTTCAGGATTGCAATCGCAATTCCGCACTTTTGGCGCATTCCTTTGGAGAACTCTCTTAGCTTTTGATTGTGGGCTTCTTCCTGTAACCCTACGCGAAGCAATGTTCTACGGTAATCCTCTTTGGTTATGGATGTACTTCCCGAAAGCCGAGTAAAGAAATCAAGATTTTGAATGGCGGTGAAATCGGCGTAGAGCTTCACGTTTTCCGAAACGAAAGCGATATGCTTTTTAGCTTCAAGAGGGTCTTTATGTGTCGTGATTCCATTGATGCGTGCTTCACCTTCCGTGGGTTCAATAAAATTGAGAAAGAGATTCATCGTCGTGGTTTTTCCCGCACCATTCCCGCCAAGCATCGCATAGATTTCGCCGGGGTAAATGGCAATCGAAAGATGATCGAGCGCCAAAGTTCCATCCTGATATTTTTTCGTAAGCCCAATTGCCTCAAGGAGCGGGGTACGATTGGCTGATAAAGATTCAGTTTGATTCATAATTATCGCTTGATGATTTTGATTCCAAAAATTAGAAGACCGCCGACTGCTGCTACAATGAGCGTCACCAATAGAATGATGCCAAGAACATTGGTACCGGCAGGCACCTCAAGTGTTACAATTTTATCTTCTGCCGAAAGGGGCTGTCCATCAGCCTTTGCTGAGGTTTTAATACGTGCCTCATATTTGCCGATAGAGATGTCTGCCGGAGATTTAAAGAACATTTCAACTTTCTTTTCTTCACTCGGGTTTAAGGAGTTGATAAACGAGGGTTGAAGTCGCTTTTCCCAACGAAACGGAAGCTCAACTTTCAATTCAATGTTATCAAGCCTTCGTGTTCCTTCATTTAAGACATCCAACTCCACCCGAACTTCTTCGCCCTTCTTTACGGTGTGGTAAAGCTGAACCGCCTTTACCGATATCTTTCCATTGCCTTTTGGAATCAGCTCAAGCCTTAGAAATCCAAGTCCTAATTTTTGCAGGGCTTTTTCATTGGGTTCAAGCTCATCACTTTGAATAGCCATATCGGTAGGCAACGCCAAAACAAAAAATGTAAGTGTAGAATCAATTCGAAAAGATTCATTGGTTCGCTCGGGCAAATACAATTGAAGCGTGACTTTTCGGGTAGTGGCGGTCTCTATGGCTTTTATTTGAGTAAGGCGCGCATTGGTTGTAGGGTCGAGAAAGGTTTTGGTGATCTCTTTCGGTAAACCTACCACTTCCAAACGAAAGGCCGTGTTCATTCGGCTGTAGAGATCGAGGTTTAATTCATAATTGGCATTACTCCCTAAATTCGCTTCCAACGAAAACACTCGAGCCTGAATATTAACCTGACTTCCCGATTCGTCATTTTGCAAGAAAATTTTTGGGCTTCGTGTTGAGCCGTTCCCATAAGAAAGTGCTACGGTAACTGCATCAAGATCTTGAAGCAGCGCAAAATCTAAAGTTTGAGGCTCTGCACTTTCCAGCGTTTCAATTTTTGCTTCATAGGGCTGACTAACAACCGCATTATCATTATTGAGAAGCGACACAAATACATTGTGAATATCATCGGGCTCAAGAAGTTTGTGCGTCTCGTCATCCATATTGGAGAGCTTTCGCAGTTCGGCACTTGAGCCTGAGAGATTTTTCAAGGTCAGTCGAACATGCTTTCTTCCATCTCGGCCTTGATATTTTATCGCTTTTTGAACCGAGACAAACTGTTTTGCGAAAAGCACTGCAAGCAACGATTGTTGATAATTCACCTCTGCATCGGCAAAAGCATTTTTTGCCCGATCCATCTCTTCACGAGAAATTAATTTATCAGAGAATAGCTTTAACCGTCTTTCATAATCAGCTTTAGCCACTTCATAGGCATTCTTAGCTCTCTTTAAGCCAAGAAGCGGATAACTGTCGTCGCGTTGGTTAAACATTTGCGCGTTGCCAAGCACAGCTTGGAAGAGCATTAGCCACGAAAAAACACAAGCATAAAGCAAGCAAATGCGAAAGTTGATTTTTTGGGAAACCATCGATTTAATGGGCAATTAATTGAGAATGATTCTTCTATTTTCAGAACTTTCTTTTGTGAATGGGACTTGTACGGTTTTGTTTTTTCTCTTGACGGTCAGTTGGGCTTTTTCGCCTACTTTAATTTTGTCGTAAGCTCTTTTAAGGTCATCGGTGGTTTTTATTGCTTCTCCATTGAGGAGCGTGGCGACATCGTCATCAAAAAGCGGACCTTCCCCGGCTTTCGATTCTTTTGCATTTGGGCCATTCCGTTGCATTAATCCAACAACTGTCACCCCTTTTGCTTCGTTGTTAAATATAGCGTCGAGCTCAGGAAGTACAAAGGGTTTCACTTTTCCTCCTGCACCTCCTGCCCCATCCATTTTAATGACAAAGTTTCCTTCATTTTTATTTGGGTCTCGTTTTTTGAAGGAAGCAAAAAATTGCTTGTCGCCTCGTTTGAAGAGCGCTTTGAGTTCATCACCCGACTTCAAGGAATCATAAAGTGCTTTAAGTGCCTTCGTCGTCGATATTTTCATTCGGTTTGCCATCACAAATTCGTCGCCTTGGTTGAATGAAGGCAGTTGAAGTGAATCATTTTTAGGCGTAGGAATTACTCGCTCCACTTTTATTGAGCCTCCTGTTTGTTTAAGAATCAATCCGATTTCCATCAACGCATAAACATTCTCTCCAGAAGACTGAATCACTTGGGCTTGAAGAGGAATGATAAAATGTAGAATAAGAGCGAAGAACAAATTTTTTTTCATTGACATGCACTGTTTAAGATTTTAAGACAATGCAATGTGCGAAGGAATCGAGAGGAAGTTGTTAAGGTGGTGCAAAACCTCTGTTAAGAGTGAAAAATGAATGTAAAGAATGTTAAAAAAGGCACTTCGCTTAAGCCTCTTACTTATTTGTATCGTAGATTCAAGCGGGTTCCAATAAAAGTTATGATTAACAAGACATCAATACGATTACTCGCGGCGGGGCTTCTTTTCACCACAATTTTGGTGCTGGCCTATTTTCAGTATCACTGGATTAATGAGGTGAGCGAGGCGCAGGTATCGCAAATGAGAAAGAATACAGAGCGATCCTTGGGGTTATTCATTCAAGAATTGGATGGAACGCTAACCGAATTGTATAAAACTTTTCGTCTCCCAGCTTCCAACAGTAACAATGAAATTGCTTTTCGGGTGGCTGAAAATCTTAGAAATTGGAAGTTAAGTTCAAAACATCCTGACCTTCTTTCTGAGGTGTACTTTGTTCAGTTTATTGGAAATGAACCCCTTATTTATCGAATAAGTAAAGACGGGCAATTGACACTTTTAACCACTTATTCTCCGCTAATACAAAATCATTTAGCTGATTTACGCAGTCTCTATGCTCAGGGCATATTAAATGATTTTGACACTTATTGCCATCTTGCTATTGATCTTATTCCAATTCCTGTTTATTTATTTTTACCACCTTTACCCAATTCCTCCATTCCAAATCTCGAAACAGGCTTGATTCTTTTAGAATTGAATAGTGCTTTTATCACCAATAGCTATTTGCCAAATCTTAAAAAAGCCTATTTGCCAGATGATCAAATGGACTTAGCGTTATTTTCTTCGCGCAGTCTTCAAGAGCCCTATTTTTCATCCTCACCAACTATTGAAAACTACAATTCCTTTGATGTTAAAGCTCCTTTCGGATTTTTGCAGTATTCATCTTCTCTCCCCTCTCGCATTTCCACTATTCAGTCATCAAGTATTCAAAAAATTAGTATCATCGCGCAACAAAAGTCGAATCAAGCGGTTATCTCAAAAAAGGACACGACGAATACCAGAAAAAAGAAAAGTACAATCAATTATTCATTCTCGTTTTCTGAAACAGCTCCTGCAATAAAGGATTCATCTTTTTTTGTAGGGTTCAATTCTTATCCTCAAAAAGCAAATGTGTTGCTTTCACCTGCTCCTGATTCTTCTGCACCGAAGCCCTTTGTAATTAAAACCTTTTACTCACAAGATCGACAAATGTGGGAAATGCGAGTTCGCCACCGCGAAGGCTCTTTTGAGATTGCAGCGAAATCCTTACAACGGAAAAATTTTTTCATAAGCTTTGGGATTTTAGCCGTCCTCGGGCTTAGCATCGGACTTTTGGTTCTTTCAGCTGAGAGAGCCCAAAAACTTGCCGAGCGTCAAATGGAATTTGTGGCGGGGGTTTCGCATGAACTTCGAACGCCGCTCGCGGTTATTCAGTCCGCCGGTGAAAATTTAGCCGATGGTATCACGGTTGGCGAAGAGAACACTGCCAAATACGGTGAGCTCATTAAGTCGGAAGGGAAACGGCTTGCCGAGATGGTTGAAGAAATTTTGGAATTCGCTGGCGTTGAATCCGGGAAGAAAAGCTACCGCTTTGAAGTCATCGATTTGAAGCCTGTAATTCTAGAAATTATCTCTGAATTTGAACAAACAGCATTGAAAGAAAATATTCGTTTCGAAGCCACTGTTCCCGAAACATTAAAGCCCTTGTTACTCGATAGGAAGTCGTTTCGCTCAGCAGTGATGAACCTCCTGCACAATGCACTTAAATACAGTAATGGAAAAAGCCCGATTATTCTTACCATTTCAGAGCTTCACAGTTCAACACTTATTTCGGTGAAAGACTTTGGGCTTGGAATCAGCAAAGAAGATCAAGCGCACATTTTTGAACCGTTCTATCGTGCGAAATCCGTGCGCGACGCTCAGATAAAGGGAAATGGGCTTGGATTAAGCCTTGTCAAGCGCATAATGGATGCGCACAAAGGCAAAGTATTCCTTGAAAGCGAGTTACATCGCGGAAGTAATTTTACTCTTCTATTTCCAAATGGCTGAACCAATTAAAATTCTACTGATAGAAGACGAAGCCGGTATTGTTCTCACGCTTACCGACCGTTTGAAAAGCGAGGGATTTCAGGTTGATTCCGAAAGGGACGGCGAAAAGGGTTTTCAACGCGCTTTGAAAGGACATTATGATGTGTGCATTATCGATGTCATGCTTCCCAATAAATCAGGCTTTGATATCTGCCGCGATCTCCGCTCTGCCTCAATCTTTACACCAATTTTGATGCTTACCGCTCGCGGACAAACCATCGATAAAGTGCTCGGCCTAAAACTCGGCGCCGATGATTATCTCACCAAGCCCTTCGATATGATGGAATTACTTGCCCGTTTAGAAGCCTTGCTTCGGCGAAACAGCAAACCTAAAAATGCAGTTGAGGTTCCGGATATCTTTCATATTGGGGAATGCATCATCAATTTCAAAACGATGGAAGTCAAAAAAAATGGGGAGACTTTAGAGCTTTCTGCAAAAGAATTTCAACTCCTCCGGTACTTCATCGAAAACAAAGGGAAACTGCTCTCACGTGAAATTTTGCTTAATGCCGTTTGGGGATATCATGCAATGCCCTCGACGCGTACCGTGGATGTGCACGTCGCGTGGCTTCGCCAAAAACTTGAACCCAATCCGAAAGCCCCACGCTTTATTCTTACTATGCACGGAATGGGATACAAATTTGTGGGTGAGTAAAAGTATAAATGCTTGTACTTTTTCAGTGTGAATACTCAACGAGTTGAACTTTTGATTTTCACTTTGAATTAAGCGACCAATCATAACCGAAGTATTCAATTTCCTTCACACCATCTAAGAGCCAACTGCGCTTGGGCTCATCGAGATATCGGGCAAGAAATGATTTTACGCCACCAAATTTCGAAAAATCGGCGGAGTACCAATTGAAGATTTGCGCAATTTTAATTTTTGGGCTTCCAATTTGAATCTCGTTGCGAAGTGTGTCATTGATAAAATTCCGTGCAGCACGCTCCAACTGCGCTTCGAGTTTAAATCCTTCGTAGGCTTCACTTTGCAGGGGTGGGCACGACACTGCTGCACATACACAGGTAAAGTGCACGCGATCTTCCCCCAATTCTTTGATGAGTATCGTTTTTTCAATTTCATCCAGAGTCATCTTTTTTCCCGCAACTGTAAAGAACTGCTCTCTCCAAGCATTGGGGCGAATATCCATAATGCTTTTTATGCCTGTGTTTTTGGTGATCAAATGAATGGTAAACGCATTGTAAGCATTTATCCAAAAGGCAATTTGACTTTCCTTGCTCGGCTTCCGATTGGAGAAAAAAACGGTGTCTTGTTCGAGCGACTTAAGATAGGCCTCGAATTCTCGAGAATTTCTAAAAGCCTCATAATCCACTTTGCCATTCACCACATGCTTTTTTAAGAGAACGGTAAATGCCTGATGACGACCTTTTACGCGATGCTTAGGCGCTTTTTGCGCGATTCCCTCTACGGAGAACAACAGGAGAAGTAACCCTGTAAGGATATGTTTTATCATGCTTCTTTTGGTATTGAATTCAAGAGAAACGAAAATCGAGTTCCTTCACCAAAGGTGCTTTGAACCTTTATCGTTGAATGATGGAGTTCGAGAATCTTACGCGAAATCGCGAGTCCCAATCCCGAGCCGCTCTTTTCGCCGGTACGAATGTTTTCGCTTTGATAAAATCGGTCAAAGAGATTATCCAAATCCTTTTCCTGTATGCCTTCGCCATTATCTATAACGGCAACTTCAAGCGCATTGCTATTTTGCTGCGCCACTTGCACACCCACCTTACCGCCTTCGGGAGTAAAACGAAGCGCATTTTCGATTAAGTTTTGTAATACCCTTTCAATCATTTCGACATCACCCAAAATCATTGGACTTGATTCGGGAATTGAAATCTCAAGGTGGATGCTCTGTATTTCCGCTTGTGGCTTAAAACTAAGGGCGATATCGTGAACAAGTTCAGAAAGTGAAAACGGCTCGAAGCTCGGCGTTTTCTGACCGGCTTCTAATTTTGAATGCTCAAAAAGTTGATGAATCAATCGATTCAGTTTTTTTGCATTTCTCAGAATTACCGTCAAATATTCTGTTCGTTCTTGCTCCTTCAAATCATTCGATTTCTTGATAATGGTTTCGGCATAGCCCTCAATGGAAGCTAAAGGGGTACGTAAATCATGAGAGACATTGGCGATGAGCTCTCGCCTGAGCATATCCGATTCTTTCTGCTTTCGAATTGAAATCTCAACGCGCTGCATCATTTCATTAAATGCTGTGGAAAGATCTTTGAGCTCCTCGGTCGGCATTTCAGGAATTCTTTCTGCAATATTTTTTTCTTCAATTCGTTTTACAAATTGTGAAAACTGCCGAAGGTCTCGAGTAAGCCTTGAAATCCACCAAATCCCTAATACAGAGGTAAAGAGAAGAATTAGGAGCAAAGAAATTCCGATGCTTCGCATAATCATACTTTGCTGCATTGCGATAACCGCAGAGGCATCGCGGTCATTTTCAAGGGCGATGTATAAATAGCAATGCAAAGTGCCATCGGGTTGATAGATAGGAGACGCAGAAAAGATAATGGGCATTTCGGGTCGCTTAGGATTATCGCCATAGATTGGGAAGGATTCCTTTCGCGCAATGAAATTCTGAATCTTTTCAATCGATACTTTTTTGAGCAGCAAAGAGTCATTCTTCAGCCCAAATACTTCCCCATCATCATGTACCAAATACATTCGAATGGTTGGGTTGATGATCATTGCCGTAGAAAAAATCCGCTCAACGGTATCACGATAAAAATTATTTGTTCGTGTATCAATTTTGAATTCTTTAGATATCGATGCCGCTAAATTTTCATTGGCACGTTGAGTGGCTTCATCCAAATACATTCCGCTTGTCTTTGAAAGAATGTAGAGCATTGCCATTCCAACAAAGGCCAAAAGTCCGATAAACAACGCCGTAAGCTTAAAGCGGAGCGAGAGAATGACTGATTTCATTGATTACACATTCTCATTGAATTTGTACCCAATTCCCCAAACGGTAAGAATCAACGTTGGAGATTCGGAGTCTGCTTCAATTTTCATTCTAAGCCGATTGATATGCGAATTCACGGTGTGCTCATATCCGGAAAAATGATCGCCCCAAATCAAATCCAGCAACTCTGATCGTGAAAATGCTCGGCCGGGATTTTTCATCATCAGGTTAAGAAGTTCAAATTCTTTTTGGGTCAAGTTTAGTGGTTTTCCCTCTAAAAATGCGCGGTGATTGTCATTATCAAGGCGAATCGGCCCTCGTATCAATTGCTTTTCTGCACCGATAAAACTAAGCTCCTTTTCGGGACTAAAGCGGCGAATTCGTGCCTTTACTCGCGCCATTAATTCCTTTACGCTGAAAGGCTTCGTCACATAGTCATCAGCCCCAATTTCAAGGGCCTCGAGCTTATCACCCTCCTCCGATTTCGAAGTCAGCATAATAATTGGCGTTTGAACTTTCTTTGCTCGAATCTGCCGGCAAGCATCAATCCCATTGAGCTTTGGAAGCATAATGTCTAAAATAATGACATCAAAATTTGATTGTGAGGCAAAGAGAACACCATCTAACCCATTGGTCACGATTTCTGCGCCGCATTCAATGTCTCGAAGATTGAGGGCAATGAGTTGCGCAATATCAGCATCATCTTCAATGATTAGCACTCTTTTCATTCGTCGCTCTTTTCAGAAAGCAATCGTTGGATTTCATTTCTTGTTTTGTCATAATTTCCTTCACCAATATGAATGTATCGAATAATTCCCTTCTTATCGATTAAGTATATGCAAGGCCAATAGCGTTGTTCATATCGGTTCCAAGTCTGATAGTCATTATCGGTCACCACGGCATATTGTATTCCAAGTTTTTGGATTTCAGTTTTTACCGTTTCAATTTTTTTCTCGTACCCAAATTCCGGCGTGTGTATTCCAATGATAACAAGCCCATCCTTTGAAAATTCCTTGTGCCAAGCATTCACCGAAGGAATTGTATTCCGACAGTTGTAACATGCAAACGTCCAAAAATGAAGCAGTACCACTTTTCCCTTTTGCGAGTGCAAAGAGGATTTAGGCGAATTAATCCATTGCCCATCAAGAAGTTCAGGGGCTTTAGAACCAACTTTAATGACTTCGTCCGGAATCATTAACCAAAATATTGAGATGAGCAAAAATTGCATTTTGATGATTGATTACTTGAAGAAAATCCCTACACAGAATGTATACTCTAAGATCATTGATTCCCTCTTCAAGCTTTAACCGCTTTCTGAGTGCCGTGAAATTTTCGCAGGTCAAAACAACTAAACTCTATTCCAATGAGATGATATTTGGCAGAAACGATTCAATATCTATTCTTTCAACAAACGATAATTAGTTGCTTGAAACCGTAATCTTACAGTCACCCGTTGGATTGAGTGGGCAGCTATAGAGATACTCGCCTTCCTTGAGCTCTACAACACCCGTTTCCTTTGATTCACCTTTTTTAATATGACCATCTGTTCCGGAGTTTGGTACCGATTTCTTGGTTTTCGCCGCGCGTAAATAAAGACCAACTTCGTGGTCAACACTTAGATTAGAAACCTTAAATCGATATTTCCCCGGTTTCAATTTTATGGACTGTTGCACAAATTCTCCGGGCGTTTGCTCGAGCGTTATAACGGGAATTCCATCTTTCTCAGTAGGCATTACATTGACTTTCTTTCCGTTTTGAATAACCTCTACACTGCAAGAACTGTCTGTTTGGGCTTGAAGCGTTGCATAGGCAAAAAAGGATAGGAGAATTGTGATAATCCATTTCATTTTCATGATGTGTATTGATTTGAAATTGACGTTCATTTCTTTGTTCAGTTAGTCTGAATCGAAAGCAAAGATGAAGTGAAAGTGTCTCAAAAGTATCACACCTAAAAAATTAGGCGTGATACATTTGTGATACTTCGCTTGTAGGTTTAACGAGTTAAAAATCGAACTTAACAGCTAAGGAAATGCCTGAGAAAAAAGCCAACCTCGAGAAACCTGAAGAGATTCAGCAACCCCGCTTTCGTTTAGGATTCAAAGTGTTTATTGCTCAAGCCTTGATTCTTTCGATAGCCATTTTAATGCCCGCATATTTTAATCTTGAAAATCAAAAGCAAGAAACACTTCGTCATCTTCAAGAGCAGCTTTTAACGGCCAGCAACACGTTGTCCCTTCAGATTAAACCTGCTGATGTTTCGGAATTAAACGGACTGCCAAGCGATACTCTAAAGGAATCCTATCAAAGAACACGCAAGTGTATTGTGGATTTTGTAACTGCAAATCATTACTTGGGGTTTGATAGCGATAATGCCTATCTCTTTAAACGAACCGAAGGAGATACCTTACGTTTTATTGCAATGTATTACAGTCAGTATGTCGGAATTCCCTATATGCTCCGCAATGAAATGATTCCTGTATTTGAAAAAGGGGTTTCAAACACAACTGATATCTATGAAGACGAAAATGGTGTTTGGGTTTCCGCATATACACCAATTTTAGATTCAACACGCCGTGTGATAGCACTTGTAGAAGTTGACTTCAAAAACAATTTCTATATCACTCAATTAGAAATCAAAAAAAGAAACATTTTTATTATCGGAGGCATTGCTATTCTCCTTGGCTCCATCTTTTCGTTGCTACTTACCTTCCTTGTCTCATCACCAATTAAGCAAATCACCAACGCGGTGCTTGATTTTTCAAAAGGGAATCGATCGCGAAGGGTTGATATTCAATCGAATGATGAAATCGGAACTCTTGCTTCTGCATTCAATTTGATGTCCAAAGAAATCTCAGATCGAGATCGAATTACAGAAGAAATTCGAAAAGCACGGTTAGAAGAAACCATCGAAGCTTTGAATACAAGCAATATTCAATTGGAAGTCAAACAAAAAGCTCTTGAGGAATCGAATATTGCTTTAAGTCAAAAGAATGAGCAGATTAAAGCGCAGCAACTTCAGCTTGTTCAAGCTGAGAAAATGAGTTCGCTCGGACAAATGGTTGCAGGAATCGCCCACGAAATCAATACACCGCTCGGGTTTGTGAAGAATAGCCTCACCCTTCTTTCAAGAAACCAAGAAGAGATTGAATCATTACTATTGAAGCAACATGCACTCGCTGAGTCTCTTTTAATGGGTGGGAGTGACGACGAAATCGAAAAGCATATCACAGAAGCCTTTGAGGCCAAACGTGAATTGGAGGAGAATGAGGTTTTAGGTGACTCCAAAAAAATGCTCGATCATTCTAAAACGGGAATTGAACGAATTGAAGAATTGGTCATTAATCTTAAAAACTTCTCAAGGCTTGATGAAACCGCATTCAAACTTTCAGATATCAATGAAGGAATTGAATCAACGCTTGTTATCACCAATAATGCCTATAAGCATAAAGCCGAGATCAAGAAAAATTTTACCCCTGATTTGAAAGCAGAGTGTTACCCTTCTCAATTAAATCAGGTAATTATGAACCTCATCGTTAACGCTGCTCAAGCCATTCCCGAAAAAGGTATGATTCACATTTCAACTATGCTTGAGCGTATTGATGAATCCCCCGCGGCAAATAAGAGCGATGCATACTACGCCGTAATTGAAGTTTCGGATACCGGCAAAGGAATTTCAAAAGAAAACCTTGATAAAATCTTTGATCCCTTTTTTACCACAAAACCGGTTGGGCAAGGCACAGGACTTGGTCTTTCAATTTCTTATCAAATCATTCAAAAGCACAAAGGGAAAATCAATGTAAAAAGTGAAGTCGGTAAAGGCACCACTTTTACCGTTCGAATCCCACTCAAACAAAATCAAAAATCTTAGGAGGAGTTTATGTCGGCAAAGCCCGAGCTATTGCTTATCGATGATGAGCCTATTGTTTTAGAAACCTTAAAAATTTTGTTTAAGCGCGAGTACTCTGTCTTTACAGCTGAAAGCGGAAGCGCAGCCATAGAAGTATTCAAACAAAATCCAAATATCAAATTAGTGATTTGTGACCAGCGAATGCCCGGCATGCTAGGTCACGAAACCTTACGCGAAATCAAGTCTATTCGGCCACACTCGATTCGCATCTTGCTTACAGGCTATTCAGATCTCGAGGCGGTAATTCAATCAGTGAATTCGGGGGAAGTCTTTCGGTATATCAATAAGCCGTGGGACTCAGAAAAATTGCTTCATGTGGTTAGGCTTGGTTTTCAAATCAATGAGAAACTTGAAGCTGTAGAGCGAGAAGCCCTTCAACGAAAATTGAAGGTCGCCGAGCAACAATTGGCGCAATCAAGTCCGCCAAGCGTTTTGTATGTCTCTCAAAATGGGGATAACGCTGCGCATATTTCAGCGCTTTTAGGTAAGGAATTTATTTTTCGATTGGCGTCCTCTCCTGATACCGCCCTTCAAACACTTTCACAGCATAGCATTTCAGTCATTTTAAGCGATATCGATTTCGCCGAAGGCGACCCAATTGAATTCCTGAGCGCCATATCACATGAGTATCCCAATTCCGTTGCAATGATTTATACATCGATTCGCGATGCTGCTCTTGCAATTCGTGCAATCAATGAACTAAATGTGTTCCGATATCTCGTTCGCCCAACCGACGATACAAAACTCATTTCTCTTATCCGAGAGGCCGCAAACCTTTCAAAACTTCGAGAGAATCAACTCTCTGGCAATGCGTCGAAAATTGGTAAAGATATTGCACCGGAACATAGCGATACCTCATTTCTTAAAAGACGTATCGAGTCAAGCCCTTACTTACTTCGCCTTAGAGCACTTCGCGCCAATTCTTAATTCAATCAACAATGAAAAAAATCGTCATCATTGGAAACGGGATCACCGGCATCACCGCCGCGCGTGAAATCCGAAAGCGCTCGGAGTATGACATTACGGTTATCTCCGGAGAATCGCACCATCACTTCTCTCGCCCAGCCTTGATGTATATCTATATGGGTCACATGAGGGCAGAACATACAAAGCCTTATGAAGATTGGTTTTGGGATAAAAATCGAATCTCACTTCGTTACGGAACAGTTACAAAGATTGATTTCACCACAAAGGCCGTATTGTTAGAAAGCGGTGAATCTATCGCTTACGATAAACTGATTCTTGCCACAGGCTCAAAGTCGAATAAATTCGGATGGAAAGGGCAAGATTTAAAGGGAGTGCAAGGCTTGTATTCACTTCAGGATGTTGAAATGATGGAAGAGAATACAAAGCATTTGGCCAACGGGCGGGGTTCGGCGGTTGTAGTTGGTGGTGGCCTTATCGGAATCGAAGTCGCGGAGATGCTCCACTCCCGACATATTCCTGTTACGTTTCTTGTTCGAGAAAATATTTATTGGGGGAACATCCTTCCCGAAGAAGAAGGGAAATTGGTTGAGCGGCATATTCGTGCACAGGGCATCGATTTGCGGCTTTCATCTGAGCTTCAAGAAATAACTTCTGATAGCAACGGCAGAGCCCGCTCCGTGATTACTAAAAATGGTGAAGAGTTAAATGCCCAGTTCGTTGCCCTAACCGCCGGAGTTTCACCCAATACCGATTTGGTAAAAGGAACTGACGTTGAAGTTAAGAGAGGCATCTTGGTTAATGAATTTCTCGAAACCAATCTCCCTGATGTTTATGCCGCCGGCGATTGCGCAGAACTGAAAATTAGCGATGGCACAAGTAAAGTTGAGCAGCTTTGGTACACCGGCCGTATGCAAGCCGAAGCCTTAGCTAAAACCATTTGCGGCAACCGAACAAAGTATCAGCGAGGAATCTGGTTCAACTCAGCAAAATTTTTCGACATCGAATATCAAACCTATGGCTTTGTAGCCAATAAAGTTCGTGACGGAGAATCTCATTTTTATTGGGAAGATGCAAGTGGGACGAAATCTTTCCGAATTGTCTTTCAAAATGCATCAAAGGTAGTCACCGGTGTCAATACCTTTGGAATCAGGCAACGGCAAGCTGTTTGGCAGCGATGGATTGCCGAGGAAAGAAAGATTACCGATGTCCTTACGGATTTAGGTGAAGCCAATTTTGATCCGGAGTTTTATAAACAATACGAACCCGAAATCATTTCGAAGTTCAATCAAGATTACCCCGAGTCGGTAGTTACACTTCGCCGCGCAAAGGGTCTTTTTTCAAAATTGCAGGTCAAGTTTTCTCCAATCTTAACTCGTTAAACCTATGTCACAATCTTTACTTAAAAGCGTTCGGAGTTTTGGCCTTATACTCTTTCTCATCGGCCTTTTCACTTTTTCTCTATCACTTTTCTTAGGTACCTATAGCCTAACAGAAGACATACTCACAGGTTCTGTAACAAGCAGCAGCGATCGTGAAAAACTCTCTTTGGCGTTGAAACCGATGCTGGATAAAACCTATTCCAATCAGTTTGAATTTGTTCGTGAATACCACGCTCTTTTCAATGATCTTAATGAAACAGCTAAGCGTGAAGGAAAATGGGGCGAAGTGATTTACGCTGACTATTCTTTCATCTTAACCAAAAATTCAACGCAAGGTTTTTTAAGAGAAAATCAAGCGAGTCTATTTTTTTTCGCCATCATTATCACTCTTCTGGGTGCTTTGCTTTACATCCTTCCAAATTTTTCTTTGCTTGGAATTGCAGGAATAAAAAATAATGGTGTTTGGAGCAATCCGGCTTCCAATTGCAGTTGGCTTGGATTTCTTTCCGCCGCTTATCTCATTGGCTTTTACATGTTTCTTTATTTCTACCCCGAATACATCACAGGCTGGGTTTTATTGGTCGAACCGGTTTCGCTATTTCTTTCTGGTAAACCGGCAGACCAATGGT
This sequence comes from Chloroherpetonaceae bacterium, assembly GCA_033763895.1. Taxonomy (NCBI): domain Bacteria; kingdom Pseudomonadati; phylum Chlorobiota; class Chlorobiia; order Chlorobiales; family Chloroherpetonaceae; species Chloroherpetonaceae bacterium. Next base: position 189,253 of record JANRJQ010000004.1, read on the forward strand.
TTTTATATGGCTTTCTCTACACGGCATCTGCGTTGGTAATGGGCGTGAGAATGTTTACGAAGTATCGCCATAGCAATTATCAATTGCTCCGTACGGCTTCTGTCATGTTCTTTCAATCGGCATTTGCATTTCTGATTCCTGAAATACTCAAGTCTCTCAATCTTCCCTCAAGAGATTTGAAGAACATTTTCCCGCTTGACTATTCCTTTTTCTACGACTACAATCTGAATTATCTCTCCTCAAGTGGAACTTTAGGGCTCTTTATGCTTTTTTGGGGCGTGGTACTTTTTGTTTTGGGCGTTCCGATTATGACTTACTTTTTTGGAAAAAGATGGTATTGCTCTTGGGTTTGCGGTTGCGGAGGTTTAGCAGAAACTTTGGGTGATCCCTATCGCCAACTCTCCGATAAATCGCTCAAAGCGTGGAAGGTTGAACGCATCCTAATTCATAGTGTGCTTGTGTTTTCCGCTGTTCTCCTCACCTTTTCATTGTATTCCTACTTTACTCATGAATCCTCATTGCTTGGAGTTGAAACGTGGCGAGTTCGTCAAGCGTATGGATTTTTAATTGGTGCCGTTTTTTCAGGCGTTGTTGGAACAGGTTTTTATCCGGTAATGGGAAGCCGCGTGTGGTGCCGTTTTGGTTGCCCGCTTGCGGCGTATCTTGGAATTATTCAACGCTTCAAATCACGATTCCGTATCACAACCAACGGCGGCCAATGCATCTCTTGCGGCAACTGCTCAACTTATTGCGAAATGGGTATCGATGTTCGTGCCTATGCACAGCGAGGTGAAAACATTGTTCGCTCGTCATGTGTTGGTTGCGGCGTTTGTGCGGCTGTTTGCCCTCGTGGCGTATTGAGCCTTGAAAATGGGCCGGAAGAATTTCGTTTGCAAGAACTGATTAAGTAACATTTTTCAGTTAAGTTTAATTCTAAGTTCAATAGTTCACAATTTCATTTTTTTATTTAATTCAATCTTAAATGGAAACCTATTACAATCCCGCCGATTTGGCGAAGTTTGCCGAAGTCGGCGAAGGCAATAAAGAATTAATGAATAAGTTTTTCGCTTGGTATGGCGCAGTATTCGCAGAAGGTGCGCTTTCAGAGCGAGAAAAAGCCCTCATTGCTTTAGCCGTTGCTCATGCCGTTCAATGCCCTTATTGTATTGATGCGTATTCTCAAGAATCGCTTGCAAAAGGGGCTACTCTCGAGCAAATGACGGAAGCCGTTCATGTTGCGGGAGCAATCAAAGGTGGTGCTGCAATTGTTCACGGGGTGCAGATGAGAAATGTCGTTAAAAAAATTTCAATGTAACCTTAACATATGTCTTCAACTCATAAAAGTATGAAGGCCTTAGGAAATCCTTTGGCCGATACACAGGTGCAGCTCGATGTTATTGAACATAAAGTGGAGCTGCCGCTCTTTCATGAAAAGTATCAAGAAACGGGTGAGAAGGAGCTTCGCGCAACCGGAATTGATATTTTCCAAATCAATGTTGGTAAGCTCTGCAATCAAACCTGTAAACACTGTCATGTCGATGCCGGACCAGACCGCCGTGAAATCATGACACGCGAGACATTCGAACTTTGCTTGAAAGCACTGGCTTCATCAAAAATTCAAACAGTTGATCTCACCGGTGGCGCACCTGAAATGAACCCCGACTTCCGTTGGTTTGTGCAAGAAGTAAAAAAATTAGGCCGTCATGTAATGGTTCGGTCAAATCTCACCATCCTTGTCGCCAATGGCTTTACAGATTTACCAGAGTTCTTTGCTCAAAATGAAGTTGAAGTTATCTCATCACTCCCGCATTACACGCCTTCACTAACCGATAAGCAACGAGGCGATCATGTTTTCGAGCGCTCCATCGAAGCAATGAAACGTCTAAACGCCTTGGGATATGGAAAGCCGGATAGTGCTTTGAAATTCAACTTGGTTTATAATCCTGTCGGTGCGTTTCTTCCGCCAAGCCAATCTTCACTAGAAAAAGATTACAAACGCGAATTATGGAATAAGCACGGCGTTGTGTTTAATAGCCTTTACACTATAACCAATATGCCCATCAGCCGATTTCTCGATTATCTCCTGATCAGTGGTAATTATGAATCGTACATGACAAAACTGGTTTCGCTTTTTAACCCTGCAGCTGCTAAAAATGTGATGTGCAGAAATACCATCTCCATCAGTTGGGACGGATTTCTTTATGATTGCGATTTCAATCAAATGCTCGATCTCCATCTCTTGCCCGGCAACGCCCGCCACATCCGCGATTTCGATTCGCTCGCGCTTGGCACGCGTAAAATTGCGACCGATCAGCATTGCTACGGCTGCACCGCAGGCTCCGGGTCGAGTTGCGGCGGAGCTACGACTTAATGATTTCAACCCAATAGCCGCTTCATGAAAACTGTTGTCATTATCCCGGCTTATAACGAACAAGCCTCTATTGGGAAAGTCATCGCCGATATCCCGAAAGAATGGGTTCATACCATTATTGTCGTTGATAATAACTCAACCGATAACACGCGCTTAGTGGCTGAAGAGGCCGGTGCCCGTGTGGTTTTTGAACCCATTCGTGGGTATGGCCGCGCGTGTTTGAAGGGGATTGCCTCCGCTTCTGAACTCCACCCGGATGTCATTCTTTTTTTAGATGGCGATTACTCCGACTTTCCCGAAGAAATCCCTTTGCTTCTCAAACCGATTTTAGAAAGAGATGTTGATTTGGTCATCGGCTCGCGAATTAGTGGCAACGCCGAACTAGGCGCCCTATTGCCTCAAGCACGTTTTGGCAATTGGCTATCCACGCGTCTCATTCAATGGTTTTGGGGTTATCGTTTCACCGATCTCGGCCCGTTTCGAGCCATTCGCTGGAATTCACTTCAAGCTTTGAAAATGGAAGACCAAACTTTTGGTTGGACTGTTGAAATGCAAGTAAAAGCGGCCAAACTGAAACTCAATACAACCGAGGTTCCTGTGAGCTACAGGAAGCGAATCGGCAAATCAAAAATTACCGGAACAATTTCCGGCACCTTTAAGGCAGGGTACATGATTTTATATACAATCTTCAAACATTTCTTTACAAAATAATTCCTTTCCTTCTCTTAAGCCTTTTCTTAAACTCTAATAAATGTGATTCAATTTTTTTTCTCTCAATAACGAACCAACCCATATTTCACCCCGTGATTCTTTTGTGATAATTCGTGACAATCTTATGTTGAAATGGTGATAAGAGATGAATATCAAATGAATGGCGTCATTCTTTCCTCAAATTCAAGTAATGATTTAGATGTTTCATAAAATCCTTCGAATCAACTCATGCTAAATAAACAGCGGTTCTCTTTTCTAATCATTTTCGGAATGATGTTTTTTTTGAATTCGGAATCGTTCGCAGGCGGAGGTTGGACACGCAAACCTCAGTCCGTTTATACAAAGCTTGGCTACAGTTTTGTTTCAACCAATCAGTTTTCGACCATCGAAGACGTGAAAATTGAAACGGCTCCTTTCTTTTTGAGATCCTTCGACTTATTTGTGGAGTATGGCTTGATTGACCAATTGACACTCCAAGTGAACTTCCCACTGCTTCGAAGCGCCAACTTTGAAACCACAGAAACAGCTTCCGGCATAGGCGACTTGTTACTTGAATTGAAATATGGCCTCATCCAAGGCGATTTTCCAGTAGCCATCGGTTTTGGAATCGATATGCCAACCGGTGACAGCGAAGCCATCGGTCGCCTCAAAGATGGGAGCGGCGGCTTTGTACGGTTGCCCACCGGCGATGGTGAATGGAATTTCTGGACAAGACTTTACGCCTCTCACTCCTTCTATCCTCTCCCGGCATATATCAGCATTGATGTTGGTTACAATTTCCGTACAAACGGTTTCACGAATCAATACACGGTTGGGGTGGAAGTCGGGTATCAATTTTTTGATGCGCTTTGGTTAATCGGTCGTTTTCGCCGTATCGCACTAAATGGCACACCCAATTTTGCGAAATCTGGCGCGATTGGTTTGGGTGAAGGGGTTGAATTCAATGCTCTTGGGGTAAGTGCCTCATACGCCATAACCCGAAACTTTAGCCTTACGGCCGATGTCATTGGCGGTTTTGGAACTTTGAAAAACATTTATGCAGCGCCGAGTTTCGGAATCGGTTTCTCATTTGAGATTTAATTGTACGATTAAAAATAATAGAAAGTGGCTATGACAACTTATTCACGACTTTGGTTTCTATCATTCGTAATGTTGGTAATGTTCAGTTGCAGCGATTCCGCTCAACCTGTTGAAATTCAACCTTCACCAATAGACTTGAACAATGCTGTAGTTATCAAATCGGGGACTTTCACCGGACAAAACAGCTACATAACAAGCGGAAGTGTCCAAATTCTGCGTGCTCAAGATGGCTCGCATTTTCTCAAAACCGGTGAAGATTTTCGCGTTGATGGAGGTGCCGGATCAATTTCAATTTGGCTTTCAAAATCAAGTGCCAATTTGCAAGTTGGAAACAGTGCAGCGAATATCAAACTGGGCACAATTCAATCTCGCTTTTCAGGTGTTTATACTTATAGCATTCCCGCTCCGGAGTTATTGGACTTCACGCATGTCGTGACTTTTTGCGATGGCGCCCGTGTTAATTTCGGATTTTCTCAACTGAAAAATCCGGAATGAAAAATTTCAGATCTTAATTCTTTTGCACCCTTATGAGACTGTAAAATTCAAATTACAGTGTCTAATCATTTGAAATTTTATATTATAATTTTCTATACCCTATCTGAAAAAGCAATAAACTAAAGCGTTCTATTGTTTTCTATTCTATACTATTTGCCCCAGTATTCAAGACTACGGAGGTTTTCAATTGGCTTTGTAGAGGGTCTTCATGTGGAAAAAAAGTTGTGATAAATCGTTTAGGGATTGATAAAAATTATAAAAAGAGACTTAAAAATCTCCTAAAATAAAAAAAGCGGGTATTTCTACCCGCTTCTTCCAATTAACTATGACAATGAGAAGTCAAAGAACACAAAGAACACTTTTGAAAATACACATTTACGGTGACTCTTACAACTTTATGGAGGGATTTATTTCAAATACATTGAAGTAAATAAAGTAAAACGAATTCACACCTTATTTTTTTAGGTAAAGAAATTTATTTAATCAATTAAATGACGGTAATAGTTTTTACGAGGTTTTATTTTGGGTGTTGCAAAAAATATTTGTTTTAAACTCAATCCAACTAACTTCAAACTCTTCTCTCACTTGTGTATTTTTCAAGCTAGACCTCATCAAATAAATTGATTATGGCAAAACCAGACTTCGTCCATCTTCATACACACACGCATTATTCCCTACTTTCAAGCCCCATAATGCCTGCTGAGCTATTTCAGCAATGCCATAACCTTGGCATGCCAACCGTTGCCGTTACCGACCACGCGTCACTTTTTAACATGCCTCAACTTTTTGCAGAGTCAAAGAATAAGGAAAAGGGTTATGAGGTAAAACTGATTGTTGGGTCAGAAATTTATATGGCGCCGGAATCTCGTCACAAAAAAGATTCTCGTGATACATTTCATCTTAACTTGTTGGTTAAGGATAACGATGGCTACCGAAATCTCTGTAAAATTCTTTCCGCATCCTCCCGCGAAGGCTTTTATTTTCGGCCTCGTGCCGACTTTGAATTGCTCGCGCTATACCATAAGGGGCTTATCGTTACAACCTCTTGTGAAAAAGGGGAACTCCCTCGCCTCGTATCAAAAGGCGATGAAACCGGAGCAAGACAATTTATTTCCCGCTATAAAGACCTTTTTGGCGATGATTTCTATATCGAACTCGAATATCATAACACCGAGTCTGAAGCAAAAATCAACCGAGAACTGATTCGTCTTTCTAAAGAATTTGGCGTCAAGCTGGTTGCCACCAACGATGTACATTATCTCACCCGTGCCGACTCTGAAAAACAGGAAATCTTAATGTGCACCAAAGGGAAACATACGCTGAGCGACTCCAAGCGCATGCGTTTCCCAACCAATGAGTTTTATCTGAAATCTCCCGTAGAAATGGCGATGATTTTTGATAATAGCCACAAGGAGCTTTCGAATACCCTTGAAGTCGCAGAAAAATGTACTTACGCGTTTAAGAAGGTTGAAATGGCAGAACTTCCTCATTTCAAAATCCCGGAAGCATTCAAAAATGATAAAGAATATCTCCGGCACCTTACTTATCAAGGTGCTGAAAAAATTTATGGAGATTTAGAGTCACTCGGAGAAAAAGGGAAAGTTATCAAAGCGCGAATAGAGCTTGAACTTGGTACCATCGATCGAATGAATTACGATTCATATTTTTTAATCGTCAGCGATCTTATCAACGCCTCACGAAATGCAGGTTATCTTGTTGGCCCGGGCCGAGGTTCCGCTGCCGGAAGTATCGTTGCGTATTTGACAGGTATTACCCAAGTTGACCCCATTCAATACAAACTTCTTTTCGAGCGATTTCTCAACCCCGAACGTGTTTCAATGCCCGATATTGATATTGACTTTACGCCCGTTGGAAAACAAAAAGTCTTAGATTATACCATTGAAAAGTATGGTGAAGAATGCGTTTCTAAAATCGTGGCAATTTCAACACTTGGTGCAAAAGCCGTAATAAAAGATGTTGCTCGTGCGCTTGAAATTCCTCTTGCCGAAGTGAATGCGATTACAAAACTCGTTCCCAACAAACCTGCTGGTGCTCCGCTTGCCGATTTTGTTAACGGCAAATACAAAAAGGATGGCACCACTGAAATTGAACCGGTGAAAGAACTTCGTGAACTTCTCAAAAGCAATAATAACGCTGTTCGGCGGCTCATTCAGTATGCTTTGGAACTCGAAGGTCGCGCTAGAAATGCCTCTGTTCATGCTGCGGGCGTTGTCATTACCAATGGCCCGGTCGATAACTATGTTCCCCTTTACATTTCTGATAAAGTAGCTTCAGAAGAACGTCGCTTTGCCGACGAAGAGCCCGAAACCGAAAAAGATTCGGCAGACAAAGAAGCTCAAAAACCAAAAAATGAAAAGCAAGTCATCACGCAATTTGATAAAGACTGGATAGAAAAAGCGGGTCTTTTGAAAATTGATTACTTAGGACTTGAAACCCTTGCTGTCATTGACGAAACGCTCCGGTTGGTTGAAAAACGATACAAAATAAAAATCGATTTGCTTAAAATTCCAATTGATGACCGTCAAACATTTAAGATTTTTCAAGATGGAAAAATGGCAGGCATCTTTCAATTTGAATCCCCCGGAATGCAAAGCTATATGATTCAACTTAAACCTACGAGTATAGAAGATATAATAGCAATGAGCGCATTATACCGACCCGGGCCAATGCAATTTATTCCTGATTATATCGATTGTAAACACGGTCGAAAACCAGTCAGTTACCCTCATCCGATGCTCGAACCGATTTTAGATTATACCTATGGAATTATGGTGTATCAAGAGCAAATCATGCAAACGGCACAACTGATGGCAGGCTATTCACTTGGGGGCGCTGACCTGCTCCGCAGGGCAATGGGAAAAAAAGACAAAGAAACAATGAGTAAAGAGCGCGTAAAGTTTATTGAAGGCGCGTTCAAAACCAATCAGATACCTGAAGAAGATGCAACCAAAGTATTCGCAAATATGGAAAAGTTTGCCGAGTATGGGTTTAATCGCTCTCACTCTGCAGCTTATGGTTTATTAGCTTATCAAACCGCCTATCTCAAAGCTTATTATCCGCATGAATTCGTTTGTGCAATCCTTAACTCCGAAGCAGCCGATAAAGACCGCGTGAAACATCTTTCGGATGAAGCAAAGTCGATGGGCATTAAGTTTCTTCCCCCCTCAATCAATCAAAGCGACACCCTATTCTCGGTCGAGGATTTGCCAAAAAAAGAAAAAGCCATTCGGGTTGGATTTAATGCCATTAAACATGTGGGCGGTGCCGCAAAGGAAATTGTACAAGCGCGAAAACGGAAAAAAGATTCATTTCAAACCCTATTCGATTTTTGCGCCTCGGTTGACTTACGCTCAGTCAATAAAAAAGCGATTGAAAGCCTTATTTACTCCGGTACAATGGATGAGTTTGGTTTGAATCGCGCAACCCTTATTGCCAATAAAGATAAAGCGGTTGAATTTGGTCAAAAGGTTAATCGGCGAGTTACCTTAGGGCAAGAAGAATTTTTCGACTCGGCAAGCCTTTCTCATAGTGGCGGCTATACACCCGAAATGATAACACTCCCTGAAATGCCCGATTCAGAAAAGCTAAAATTAGAAAAAGAACTCGTTGGTTTTTATCTCTCACAACACCCTTTAGACCCATTCAAGCGCGACTATGATGCCTTCTCAACGCTCAAACTTAACGCCACAGGCTTCGAACAAAAACAACTTTATCGTGTCATTGGAATGATTACCGAAACCAAAAAACATCTTGACCGCAAAGGAAACACAATGCTGTTTGGTACCATTGAAGATTTCTACGGCAAGGCCGATTTCACCGTCTTTTCAAAAGTCTACGATAAATTTGAGCGAGAATTGCAAAAGGACGCCCCAGTGGTATTGCTTGCAGAAGCCGAGCAACAAGAAAATTCAATCAAACTTCTTGTCAGTGAAGTGATTCCCTTGCGAAAAGCCAGAGAAATTTATCCACACCGTGTCATCATTCGGATAGATGCCGAGGATTCGGATTCGATAACCAAAGCTAAAGCAATAAAATCAATTTGTGATAAATACAAAGGGGAAACACAGCTCGATTTTGAACTTCTTTTTAACCATCAAGGCCTTCCGAAAGAAATGAGACTCTTTGCCCGACGCGCTTTAATCGACCCAGATAACCTCGCATTGAACGAATTCGCATCAGTGCTCGGCGAAGACGCTGTTCGTATTGCCTACTCGGAATAATTTCTCACGACTCTTACCCGTTTCTGAAAAAAATAATATCTGATTAAATCGGCAAATTCGGCCGTGCATTTATTCAATTTGGGGTGTTTTTATCTCATTGGAACACCCTGAAACTGTAAATTGAGTTTGATAAAAAATGGGTTCTGAAATAAGCAGCAGTTCTCGCTTTTAGTCACTTTGCTCTTTCTTAGACTATTGCAGTAAAGTCACCTTTTTTATCGGGTGATTGATCATGTGCAAAGAAGTATGATGCACACATTATGATTTAATTGATATACTTTTTTCAGTGCATAATTTTTCATTTTAAAGGGAGATCACTATGGCAGAGATCAAATCAACTGGCGCAGACGCAATCCGCGTTCTACCAACCGTTTTAGCATATCATTTCACATTGCCTCATACAATCGAATTCCTACCGGAAGTGTCGGAATCATTGGGCATGCAAGTTGAAATTAAAGATACAGGCAAAAATGCCTTCGAGCATTTTGGCGATTATATCAAAGGCGATTTGAAATATGAGCACATCGAAAACGATGAACATCGCAGAATGAATGATTGGCTTTCCACTTGGGTTCTTTTGAGCACAAGCTGGCCTTACATTCCCATTCTTGGGATTTATCGTGGCTTCAAATTAGGATCAGATTTTGTCAAGAATGGGGATGAGTCACAAAAATGGATGGCCGGTATTACATCATTGTTTCTGACTGCTCCCATTAATGTCTTTATGGGCATGTATGACGCATTTAACTTTACTTCCGCAAGATTAAGAGCCACAGGTACCGATAAAGCCTTTATGACTGCTTATGAAAATATTCCAAAAGTATTAGGCGCAGGGCTTTCAGAAGAAGAAAAGAAATATCCGGTTAATGCTTTTGTTGATGGCTCTACAAAAGCAGTTACCCAAGTCATGATGACACCGATGATGCCGTTAATGGCAACTTACCGTGTTACCAATCTGATCGGAGACTTAACTCACAAAGACCGCCTTATGCAATTTGTCACAATGCTCTTTGGAGCACCGGTTCTGACAGTATTGGGTATGCCTTATTTTGCACTTGTTCAATCTGGGGATGTTGCCCGTAAAGTCGCCGCAGAATCGAATTTGTCAAATTGGCTTTCCAAATTCTTTGGCGATGCTGCAAACTCATTCAACGCGATGCGCAAATAACCAATAACCTATAGGTTTGACAGATTTTTGCCACCATTGAAAAAGCCCCGTTTGAATTGGGGCTTTTTTATCTAACACCACTAAGTTCATATTTTCTAAAATCTCTCTTAACCAATCAGGTCGTCTAACGAAATAATGCCTTTATACTTCCCCAAGTTTTTCGAATCGAGGAAGTTTGAAAAGATATACTCACTTCTCTTTCTTCAATCGTGCCATTCTTCATCGTAATTCGAAGCTGATAAATAATTCTTTTTTGAGATTGAATGACTTGCGGCTCGTTCTTTACCAATTGAAAAACCTGTGCAACTTCCAAATCCACCACTTCATAAAGCTGACCTGAACCTCTTGGAAAAACAGTTTGAACGGGTTGAAATGAAACAGACTCTGCGTTTCGTCTCAATAATTCATAGCGAACTACCGATTCCTCATTTTCAGATAACCAACGGACATAAACTTTGTCTGAAGCGGGGATAGCAATAAACTGAGAAATAGATGCACTAGTCACAAATAACCAAATAGGCAACAAGGCGAAGAAAGCCTTTTCACTATACTTCTTTAATTTTTGCATAAACTCCAAGTATTTGGGTTTCTTGAAGTTAACCTTTCTTTGACCCAATCCAAACCTTAAAACAAAACCTTAACATCAGCTATTTTTATGCAAGGCTGGCTAAATTCTCTTGAAGTTTTATCATTGTTTCTTTTGCATCACTTAGTTTCTTTTGCTCGGTCTCGATTATTTCTTTCGGTGCGCGTTCGACAAATCCCGCGTTGCTTAATTTCGTTTCAATTTGACGAATGTAACCTTCTGTCTTGTGAATCTCTTTTTCCAAACGAGCCTTTTCCTTTTCAAAATCCAAAATGCCTTCAAGTTTGATATGAATATCGCAACCCATTACAACTGAGCTTGCACTTGCTTTGGGTTTGAGAAGGGAATTGCCAATTTCAAGCGAGACTTTTGCCAGTTTCATAATCAATGGGCCAATATGGGTAAGTCTTTTTAGTCCTTTTTCATCGTGAGTGTTAATCAATACGTTTGCTTCAAGCGAAGGTGGTACACCTAACACCGCTCGTGTGCTACGAATGTTGCTCACAATCGCTTTCAAAAATTCCATTTCCTCCTCAGTTTCAGGCTCAATAAGATTTGGATTGGCATGAAATACAACGGCCTGATTGAGATACTCATCCTTCTCTCTTTTTACCAAGCCTTGCCAAATTTCTTCAGAAATGAACGGCATAACGGGATGAAGCGCACGGAGAAGTGCATCAAATACAAACATTGCCTTAGAAATCGCTCGTTTTTTTTCGGCTTCATCCTTTGCAGAATAGAGGTTAACCTTTAACATTTCGAGATACCAATCACAATAATCTCTCCAAATGAAATCATAGAGTGATTTTACCAATTCATTGACTCGAAGTTGCTCAACCGATAAATGGTAGGATTTAAGCATTGAATTTAGTGTAGAAAATATCCAACGCTCAGGCAAGTTTTCAGGAACCACGTTTTCGAGAGTCAGCGCTTTATACTCCATCTCAAATGCTTCTAGTGGATTGTATATCTCAGCCTTGTTCATTTGTAAAAAGCGCGCAGCATTCCAAATTTTTGTACAAAAATTTCTTCCCTGTTCTACTTGAGGCATATCTTTTGTCTGAAGATTGACCTCAATTCTTACATCCTGACCAAGTGGGGCTAGATACATCACGGTAAAGCGGAGTGCATCTGTGCCATATTTTTCCATCACCATTAAGGGGTCGGGAGAATTCCCGATTGATTTTGAAAGCTTTCTCCCTTGCTGATCGCGAATAATGCTAGTGAAATAAACATTTTCAAAGGGGATACATCGCCGCAAAAATGATTGGAAGTTTTCATCATTTTCATTTCTGTGATGAGCGTTCTCCGTAAGGAAATAAGCTTTTCGTTCTTCTTCAGTTGCACGAAAATAAAGCCCGGCGATTATCATTCTTGCCACCCAAAAAAAGATGATATCCGGTGCGGTAACTAAAGTTGAAGTTGGATAAAAGGCCTTAAAGTCGTCATTATCATCTCCCGGTTTTTCCCAACCAAGGGTTGTTAATGGCCAAAGCCAAGAAGAGAACCAAGTATCAAGCACATCGTCTTCTTGTCTCACTTGCTCAATGGTCAAATTTGGTTGCTTTGCTTTTAATTGATGAAAGGCTTCTTCTTTGGTGCCAGCAACAGCCAATGACCCATCAGGTGAATAAAATGCAGGGATTCGATGACCCCACCAGAGTTGACGCGAGATACACCAATCTTGAACATTTTCCATCCAATATTTATAGGTGTTTTTCCAACGCTCAGGGTAAAACTTAACGATTCCGGTTTCAACGGCAGCAAGGGCTGGATTTGAAAGTGGTTTCATTGTTACAAACCACTGTTCGGAGAGAAATGGCTCAACAACAACACCCGCTCTTTCTGAATACCCGACATTATGCTCGTAATCTTCAACTTTAATCAAATACCCGGCTTGCTCCAAGTCGGCGAGAATCTTTTTTCTTGCTTCAAATCGATCTAATCCCGAGTAAGGTTCAAACCCATTTACCACTTTTGCATGCTTATCAATTGCAATAATCACCGGTAGCTGGTGTCTCAAGCCCACTTGATAATCATTTGGATCATGAGCGGGAGTAATCTTTAATGCACCAGTACCAAAATCTATCTCGACATAATCATCTGCAATTATCGGAATCCGGCGTTTGGTTATGGGTTCTATGACAAACTTGCCAAGAAATTTTTGATATCGTTCATCATTTGGGTTAACGGCAACAGCCACATCGCCAAGCATTGTTTCGGGTCTAACGGTCGCAACGGGTATAAATGCGCCATCTTGTGAGTCGTCGATGAAATATCGAACAAATGCCAAAGGGTCTCTTTGGGTACGCATTTCCACCTCTTCATCAGAGAGTGCGGTTTGGGAAACCGGACACCAATTGATAATCCGCTTTCCTTTGTAAATCAACCCATCTTGATAAAGCCTGATAAATGCATTTTGAACTGCTCGATTGGCGCGATCGTCCATCGTAAAAAGATTTCGTCGCCAGTCCGCTGAATCGCCAAGTTTTGCAAGCTGCTTCAGAATCAAATTCCCATATTCTTCTCTCCAAGCCCAAACCTTTTCGATAAACTTTTCTCGGCCTAAGTCGTATCGGGTCAGTTTTTCTTTTCTCAACTGCTTTTCAACCACCGTTTGAGTTGCGATTCCGGCGTGGTCGGTGCCCGGAAGCCAAAGAGATTCTTTTCCCATCATTCGGTGATAGCGAATAAAAATGTCTTGAATCGTATGATTTAAGACATGCCCAATCGTAAGGCTGCCGGTTACATTTGGAGGAGGCATTAATACAGTAAAAGATTCCCTATCACCTTTCGTTACCGTTTCACTATTGGCAGTATGTATCCCTGTTTCTTTGAAAAAATCGATTCCCCATCTTAACTCAACGGCTTCAGGTGAATAATTTTTCTCTAAAGAAGATCCTTGATTTTGAAAGTCTTTTGACATAAGAATTTTCATTAAACTTTAATTGATAAAAAAAACAGCGCATAAATGCGCTGCTTTTTAACGATCCGATTAATCTTGTTTTATCTAAAAAGCTGCGAGCTCTCGGTAAGCTTGAATTTTTGAACGGCTGATTGCAATTGCTCAGCTTGGTTAATCAGTTCTTGTGAGAGCTGCGTAATTTCATTGGCTGAGTTTTTCACACGCAATGATTCATTGGAAATTCCATCAACAGTTTTTGAAACTTTTTGCCCTGTAATTTTTTGAGATTGCATTTGCTCCATCACTTGAGCTGTTCGCATCGACATATCGCTCGTTTTCATCGTAATCTGCTGAGTGCTTCTCATTTGAGCGTCCGCAAGCCCTGAAAGCCGACTCATAATGCTGCTTGAGCGGGAGTAGAATCCGGTAATCTTATCAAGTGTTTTTTCAGCATCACGAACTGTCGCTGCACTTTCTTGAATCGTAACATTGGTTTCCATAATTTCCGACTCCACTTTGCCCACATTTTGGCGAATATTGGTCACCAAATCTTGAACTTGAAGCGAATAACTCACAGACTGCTCTGCAAGGATTCGAATTTCTTTCGCAACAACTCTAAATCCTTTTCCGGATTCTGGAATTGAAGACTCAATCGTGGCATTAACCGCCATAAGATTCATTTGCTTTGCATTGCGAACAGCGGTATCTGAAATATTGGTTATTTCTCTTGAGGATTTTTCGATGGTTTGTATCTGCGTCGCTAAGCCCGCAAGCTTTTCCCCAATTCCATAAATTGACTGGGTGATTTGCTCGACGCCTAATTTACCCCCTTGCACTTCATGAATGACTTGGTTAAAAACCTGATTGGCGTCTTGTATACTTCGAGAAACCTCTTGTACAGAACTGGTTAAATCTTCAATAGAAGTTCTTGTTTCTCTAACATTAATTGTCAAGCCTTGGACGTCGTCAAGGACTGTTTCAATTGAGTTTCCGGTTTTAGCTAAAACTTGAACGGAATCACGAACGGTCGAGATTTGCCCGTCTGAGGTTTTCGAAATTCCGGTGGCTGTATTACTAATATCCAATGCGATTTGGTTCAAGCGTTGCGTTAAATCAACAATATCCCGTACAGCCTCTTTGATACTATCTACCAAGGCGTTAAATGAATCAACAATTGAAGCAATATCATCTGAGGCGGTAAATGAGACTCGTTCGGATAAATTTCCTTCTGAGATGCGTTTCGTTGATTCAACAATTTTAAGAATTGGAAGTGTTACAGTACGGCGGATAAATACAAAGGTGATGAGACCAACAAATAGCAAAACGAGAAAACCGCCACCGTAGGTAACCAAAATCGTTTCATTTTTGGCGGCATTAATGTCGTCTGCTGGGATAATCATCGAAAGTGCCCCTCTCAAATCCCCCGATCGATACCCGTATCCATTTTCATATCTTGCTTGGACATATTCCGGCGCGTCAATCTTACTACCGTGACAAGCGAGACATTGATTTTTAATAAATATTGGTTGAATGTATCGATAATAGGATTTTGAGCCGATGTTTGTTTTTTCCCAAATCGAGATTGAGTTCTCTGAGATACTATTGGCATTCCCTTGCCTTCGTGCCTCAGTTACTTTTTCGTCAAAAATTCTTAAAGCCGCTTCCTCAAATTGATCAGGTTTGTTTTGAGGATTTCTTAAATTTAGTGAAGTTTGCTTAATAATATACTCTTGTCCAGCCTCTTGAACCACAAGTTCTTCCATTCCGGTTCTTGAGAGCGTGTCCTTTCCTCTTAAGGGTTTATAATGAATCATTGAAAGCACGCCAGAGGTCGAATCATTGAGAGGCAATCGACTTCTTAAGAAAATATTAGCATTGTGTTGCCAAGACCCTTGTAAGGTAGAAGCAATTTTTTCTGCTTTTAATTTAATTTCAGAATCAATTCTGCTATTTTGTCGAATATGTAAAACTACAGCGAACGAAACCACCGCAATAAATAAACTTACTCCAACAATAGCGACAATTTTTTTGTCGATGGTAGTCTTAAACTGGCTCATTTTAATATTCGTAATAGCCCTTAAGAAAAAGATTTTCAGATAATCATTCAATAATACAATAAAAAGGGCGGCGAATGTTCACCGCCCAATCTTCTTAATCAATCAAGAAATTAACGGCGTGTTAATGACGGAACCTTTTCAAATTTGTAACCTTGTGATTTCATTGCCTTTACGAGTTGTTCATTATCGCCTTCTAGTTTGGCTTTAACCTCGGCCAACGGCTTATTTGAAACACCAATTTCAACGTTGAAATAATCAACAACTGATTTACAAAGCGATTCCAACTTTGCTTCGGCTTCTCCTTCAACAACAAGCCCTTGAGCAGTCTTGTCTTCGGGTGTGACGGAGTATCGGTATGAAAAATCAATGAAATTAAGGATATTCGGATTTTGGGTGCTTCTTACATCTGTTCCTTTATACCGAGTGATGTAATCTTCAACAATAAGGTTTGGCACTTTTGAAAGAATATCTTTATTAACAACTTCCAATATTCCCTTCGTGTATTCTAACCTTAAGGTAGATTTTCTGAAAGGAACATCTGATTTCATTGCATCAAGCCTCTTTTGCCATAAATCGATGGTTTGTAAGAGTTTGCGTTGTCGGTCTTTAACCATAAATTCTCGCTTCTTATCGTCTTTTTCTTTGACTTCTTTTTCTTCTGGACGATCAAAACGATTTCTTAATTGGCCCATATCGGCTGCAAATCTTCGTTCAATAAACTTTTCAGCATAAGTTCCATCTTTTTTCTTAAGATTTAAGAGGAATTCGACGCCTTCCGCTTCAACCAAAGGTAGAGCTACTTTAATGTATCGACAAGCTTCATCCAAACGGCTGTTTTCAAGGTAGAAATTTGCAAGAGCAATTTGATACGGATAGTAATTCAAATCGCTGGAGAACATCATTAAAAGATAAAATTCTTTACGAACGGCATCTTTTTCTTTAGAAGCGCGATCTTTCCAATAAAAACTTTTTGCTGCTTTATCTTCTTGTCCCGGAACTTCAACTTTACTAAACAAACCAGTTTTGATATACCCTTTTGCACCATAACCGCCGTCACTCTGTACCAATTTATCTAGTACATTACGCATGTCATTGCGATATTTTTCTTGAGAAGCGAGGGCTTGTTGATCTAAAGCAGCATAAATATGCATAATCGCACTTAATTGGGCATTCACTTTTTCATCACCTTTGGAGCTTTTAATCTTCTCAAGATTTTCGTGAACAATTCTATAGTTTGATTCAAAAATAATTTCATCTTGGCGGCGTACAATTGCATCTGAACGGCGACCAATCCCTTGCTTAAAACGAATGTTTAGTGCAAGAGCAACCGTAAGCGCTTTGAAGTATTCTTTATTTCGATAGTACTGCTCGACTTCAAACATCTTCGCTTCTTCATCAATGGCTGTTTCCAATTCTTCATCGATTTGCAGAACAATTTTATCACCATCTACTCTAAAAATATCATCGGTCGATTCACTAAATGCTTCGGAAATTGATCCTTCATCAGAAAGCACATCGCCAAGTACATCTTCAAGATCGAGACCTAAAAGATTATCAGTAGAACCTGAACTTGATGCCGGAGGTGGTGTTGATTTTGGTGCCGGTGTAGGCGGTTTAGGCACCGGAGCAGCGCTTGGAGTTGGGGTCGATTGACGCATTTGTTTAAATGTTGCAGCTATAGAATCCACCATTGCGCTATAGGCTTTAATTGTTTCCACGTCGGTCATTGAGGTATTGTTTTGTGTAAACACATAACGACGCTCGCGCTCTAAGGCCTGAAAATGAGGGTTATCTTTGTTTAATTGCGCTGCGAGCTCAATTTCACTTGAGTGATTCTTTAACTTTTGGACAAATTCACTTCGAATTGCCGCATCAGCCGGTGATCCTGTATTTGACATAAATATAGTTGGTTAAATAAAACAGTGTTTATAGGAATTGGATAATTTCAGGTGCATTTAGAAGTTTATCAGTATCAATAATGATAATATCATTTCCACGGCCACCTTCTTCAGGTCTTGTAAAAATCCCTCTTGAAAAAAGTGATAATCGATACATTTCACTATCTGCCGCATTTATTCTTATTACATCGGTCTCTCCGACGCGAATGACATCAAGAACAGCATCGATAACAAATCCAACGGAAAAATTAACATTTCCAACAATCAGCAGCCGTTCAGAACTTTTTTGACGACGGGTTTTTGGCTTTTTTGAGACATCTAGACCTAAGATAACCTGCAGATTTAATACCGAGGTAATTTCCCCACGGACATTACAAATACCAAGGACATACGGCGGCATTCCGGGTATCGGTGTAATTTTGGGAACATTCAAAATGGCCTCAATATCATTTACCCTGAATGCAGTTTCTTTATCACCAACAAGAATACCGACAAACTGCTCTTTAGTATCGCCTTCATCGGTTTCAGATTCTGCTCTGAGCTTCGCCTCCTCAATCTCCTTCATCCTTTCAATGATTTCTGGAGGAATTGAGGTTAACGCGTCAAAACCTAAACCTTTTCTCTCATTCATGTAAGACTCCGCCGGTTGTTACAATTGGGTGGATAGAAATCAAGTCCCGGTTTTTTTTACCGCAGAAATAAGATCCGCTTCGTTAAATGGCTTAACAAGATACGCATTCGCGCCTTGTTTCATTCCCCAAAATTTATCACTTTCTTGATCTTTTGATGTAATCATGATGACTGGAATGTTAGCCGTTTCAGGTGCCTTTTTAAGATTACGACACACTTGAAAACCATCTCTTTTCGGCATCACAACATCAAGCACAATTAAATCCGGCTTGCTGATTCTTGCTTTGGTTTCGCCGTCTTCCCCGTCAACTGCTTCCTCTATTGAATATCCAAGGGAGGTGAGCACTTTGGCGATGATTGTTCGTTCAACAGCACTATCATCAATAATTAAAACCCTAGGCATAAAAGTTATTTCTTAAAAAATAAGTTAGAATATAAGAGCAAGTATATTTAGTTGGTATTCTTCAAATATTTATGAACGATTTCGACAAGTTCACCATCCTTAAATGGTTTGGTGACATAGTCATTTGCACCAGCGTGTAAACCCAAATTTCGGTCTATATCCGCATCTTTTGCCGAAAGCATGATGATTGGCGTTTGTTTCATAGTCGCATGTTCGGTTCTGAGTGTTTTACAGACCTTCAGCCCAGTTGTATCAGGCAACATTACATCCAATAAAATCAAGTCTGGCTGCTGTTCAAGAGCTAATTTAATAGCAGCTTCGCCAGTCTCAGCGGTGAACAGACTATAACCGGTCTCAGCAAGTGCCAATTGAATGGTCTTTAAAATCACCTTACTATCGTCAACCGCTAAAATCTTTTTTCTTGTATCTGCTTGTGCTTTCGGAAGTTCAACCCATTTGCCATCAAGAAGGGTTACTAATGCCTTCATGACCGTGACTTCTTCCATTTTCAGCTTCAGTGCCAAAGTCTTGATGTCAGTTTTGCCATCAATCGCTAAATATACTTGCCACTCGACAAGCTTCAGTGAAATTTCATTTTTTTCTTCTTTACCGCGCTTTGTGATGGCAGGAACTTGCCCTGAACTTTGAATTTTTTCTTTGACAAGCTCCATTTCATCAACCTTCGGTGCAACCAAGAGCATGATTTGCTGAACATCCACCCCGTTGCTTAAACCTTGTACCCTTAACACGGCATCGGGTTCAAATTCAACACGGGCGTTTTTTTCTTGCAACAATTGAGTAATCACGCTTTCGATTTGAAGCCTGATTGCTTTGACAAGTTTGGTGGCATCGACTTTCTTCATTGCCATCAAAATTTGTTCAATACGCTTATCCTTGTATTGTTTTTGGAGGGTAATTGCCTGATTGAGATCATCTCTGGTAATAAGATTTTCTTGCAATAAGATTGCCCCTAACTCTTCGCTTCCAGTATCAACAGCAATGACAAGACCTCCTTTGAAGTGAACCACGGTGTCTTTATCGCCTAATGAGGTAGGAACCTGCACTTTCATCGCTCCCGTTTTTTTCGTTGTGCTTAGGAGCCTAAGCATATCGATTAGCGTCATTTTAACGCTACCTGTAAAACCGGACATTGAGTTCTCCTCGTTAAATCTTTATTGTGCGTCTTCGAAATTCTCAAAATGACGCGCAAAACTTGCATTTGGTAAAAATTCTAAGCCAAACCCTTGGCAAGTTAATTCAAAAAAAACTTGAAATGACTTGGAATAATAAGGATGTGACAAAAGTTTTTCAATATAACACTATGAAAAAAAAATCAAAATGACATTCATTCGTTTCAAGAGTGCAATTATTTCGTGATTGATTTCACTTTGATTTCAAATGATTTCATTGTGTTGAAAAGCAGCATCGCGATAGTCATAGGACCGACTCCTCCGGGCACAGGTGTTATTGCCGCGCACTTTGAAGCCACAGCCTCATAATCGACATCACCCACAAGCCTTTTCCCGCTTTTTTTGCTGGCATCTTCAATTTGATTCATACCCACATCAATGACTACGGCACCTTGCTTTACCATTGGCTCTGTAATGATATGGGCTTTTCCTATAGCAGCAATGAGAATATCGGCTTGCTTTGTATGATAGGATAAATCGGGTGTTGAAGCGTGACAAACCGTTACTGTAGCATTCATCCCTTTTAGTTTTTGAACTAATAAATTCGCCATTGGCTTCCCAACAATATTGCTTCGCCCTACAATAACCGCATGTTTTCCCTCAGTATCAATTTCATACCTCTTAAGCAGTTCAATCACACCAAAAGGTGTGCAGCTTGGGAAACAAGACTCTAATTTCCCAATAACCAGTTTTCCGACATTCATTGGATGAAACCCATCAACATCCTTTTCGGGCGCAATTGCTAGGGTAATGTTAAATTCGTCGATATGTTTTGGTAAAGGTTGTTGAACAAGTATTCCGTCAATGGTGGGGTCGTTGTTTAATTTCTCGATTTGGTGCAGCAAATCACTTTCTGAAATCGTACCGGGCAATTCAATGACTTGAGAATTCATCCCAACTTCAAGGCATGATTTCGCCTTATTTCTTACATATACTTGAGAAGCAGGGTTTTCGCCAACAATTATAACAGCTAAGCCCGGGACGCGTGAGGTTTTGAATTGCCATTCTTCTACTTTTTTCTTTAACTCTTTTTTGATTTGCTCCGCAATGGTTTTTCCATCAATGACAACCGGCGTATTTTTTTCATGAGGAGAACCAGTTTCATTCGGACTATGAGATTTTGAAAATGTAGGATTCATTTTAGAAGTGAATAATGTTTCCCTATTGCAGGGCTTTTAGAAAAATTTAAAATTGGGTTTAAATATACCTTTTCAATGACAGCAATCTCACTAAAATTTATCATAAATGGCGAGCAAGTAATCGTCGATTTTGACGCTCAAACCGTAATTGTTTCTGAAAGAGGGTCTCAGACTTCTTTGGCGTCGCTTTTATTGAAGATTGGAATCGATCAAACAAAAAAGGGAATCGCTGTGGCTGTCAATGAAACCGTGGTTTCAAAATCTAAATGGGAAGCGGAAAAAATTACTGAGGGGGATTCAATTGAAATCATTCGTGCCGTACAAGGCGGTTAAAAGCTAAGATGAAAGAGAAATTAAAGAACCGCGCATCGCATCTTTTGAAATGTTGATTCGTGTTTCGAATGCATCTTTCATTTCGTTGATATGAGATATAACCACAATTTTTTCAAATCGGTCTTGAACTCTCAAAATTGATTCAGTGATTGCTTGAACGCCGTCTTCGTCTTGCGTCCCGAACCCTTCATCAATCACAAGCATTTTCACACCCACACCGCTTTGCTTTGCAAGCAATTCAGAAAGTGCTAAACGAATCGAAAAATCAATTCTAAATTTTTCACCTCCCGAGAAGGTTGAGTAATCGCGTTCATTTCCATTAACATCAGAAAGAATGATATCCAAAGTGTCAATCTCCAATCCTGAAGCGCGAGAGCGGTTAAGCCGAAACTGAATTGAGGCCGTATTTTGTGAGATTTCTGAAAGAAGCTGATTGGCTAATAACTCAATTTCATTGACCGCATTTTCAATCAGCATTGTTTGAATTCCTTTGATTCCAAAGGCTTCTTTGAGGTAGGCGTGAATCACAATCTCATCCTTAAGTGCTTTCCAATCATTTTGTAAAAGCCCAAGTTCATCTGCTTTTTCCTGAAGCCTTACTGATTCTTTGTTCAAGGCTTCCAAAGTCGCTTTTGAGGAGATCAGCATTTTTTCGCGTTCACGGAAGATTTTGTGCTTTTGAGAAAAACGATTTGCAACTTGTTCTTTTTGAGCAACCTTCTCTCGAAGTTGATTGATAAGAATCAACGTCTCTTCAATTTCCTTTTGCATCTCGGCTTCCAAATCTTTGCCTTCCTTAATTTCTTCACGCAAACTATTTAGCCTTCTCTCTGCATTCTTTAAGTCACTCAATTGTTCAGTAACGACCTCTCTTCTTTTCAGTTTGAGTTTCATCATTTCAAACTTTTCTTTTTCAAACCCAAGTGCTGTTTTCCTTTCATGAAGTATGTCGAGTTGGGACTTCAATTGGATTATTTCTTTTCCCTCCAAAAGTTCTTTTTCCAGAAATTGTTTTTTTTGACTTAAAGCCACTGCCTCTTGTTCTAGAATTTGCATTGACTCAAAGGCTTTTTTTGAAAGGGTTAATGCTTGAACCTGCTTTTCCTTTTCGTATAACAATATTTTGATTTCGCTTTTTAACTGAGGGATTTGCTGAAGTTCCCTTTTCCATTTCTCAAGCTTTTGTGCATTTTCTTGAAGTAAATGATTTAGTTGGTTCAACTCATTTTGCAACACCTTTTCTTCTTCTTGATTCTTGAGATACTCTTTACGATATTCCGTCAAAATGTGATCTTTATGATTTGGGTCAAGAGGGCTTTTGCAAAGAGGGCATTGTGTTTCATCTTTTATTGAAATCCCTTTATCCTTAATTTTGTTTCTTTCACGATTCGCTTCAGCAATTCTCGTTTCAAGTTGCTCCTTAAGTGAGGCAAACTTGACTTGTTCCTTTTCCGTGGTAATAAAAATTTCGTTTTCCTTTTCAAGTTGCTCAAGTTTCACTTCTGTCTCTTTAAGTTTCTCTTCCAATTCAAACGCTCTTTTGGTTAATCCCTTATTCTTCTCATAAGTATTTTTCTCAGTTATTCTTTTTTCTTCAATCGCTTTTTGATTTTGTTCAAGCGAACGGACTTCGCTTTTCATCCGTATTGTTACGCTTTCTAAACGGCTTTTCGTTTCAAGAAGTTGGGTTTGTAAGGTTTGATATTCGATGGCTGCTTTTTCAGCAATCTCGGTTTGCATTCGAAGTTGCTCAAGTTCAGCATATTCCTTTTCGATTTCTCCCTTTTGAATAAGTTCCTTGCTAAGCGCAATGGCCTCAAGTTCTTTTTTTCTCAATCGATTTCTTAATTCGATGAATTGCTTTTCGAGATTCACCTGCTTTGCCGTTTCTACTGCAAATTGAGATTCAAATGGAGTCAATTGAGTTAGCATTTCTTCCATTGCATTTAATTCTAAAGTAATCGGCTTTAACTCATTTTCTTCCCGCTGGATTTGACCCAGAAGATTATCAATCTCTACTTCGACTCTCGGAAGTGCTTCGAGGTCGGATTCAAAAGCAGCTATTTTCCCTTCGAGATTCTTTGATTGCAATTCTCCTTCTTTCACCTTTATCGCTGCTGACTCGGACAGTGATTGATACTTTCTTGCTCCTAAAATTTCAGCCAATACTTCTTTTCTTTTAGATGCCGATTTCTCCGTGAATTCATCGGCTTTCCCTTGAGCAAGAAAGCTTGAATTCATGAAGGTTTCGTAGGAAAGACCCAATGTCTTCTCTATCGTTGATTGCGTGTCACGAACTCCTGAGCCGGAGAGTGTGATGAATTTCTCTTCATTTTTATCGTAAACTTGAAACTCAAGTGTGGTTTGGGAGCTGTTGGCATTTTTCCCACGCTTTAACTGACGAATAATTCGAAATAAATTTTTCTCTTGATTTTTTTGGTGAGAGAATTCATACTCGACTCTTGTTTCCAAAGCAGATGCTCGGATGATATCTGTTGAGCTTTTTCCACGACCTTCTCCCCAAATACACCAAGGAATGGCTTCAAGTAAACTTGATTTACCAGCACCATTATCTCCGGTTAATATGGCTAACGAAAATGAATCAAAATCAAGCTGTTGAGCAGGTTCGCCGTAACCAAGAAAGTTTTGTAATGTTAATTTTTTTGGGGTCATTTCAATTCTTTTTTGAAATGATGATAGATTCAAAACCGTAAAATGCCCAAGTAGCACCAAACGGTACCGGTCGGTTTGTTAGGCGACTTATTGGCTCACCGAGCAAGCCGAGAAGGTAAAGCAAAGCGGGTTTATATTGTTTCGTCGCAAACTGAATTGACATCCCGAACTTCTCTATCGCCTGAATGATCTGATCATATTTTAACATTTCACGATGAGTTGGGTCGTCAAAGTAATTCAGGGTTCCGAATCTTGAGGGAAAATGAACGCTTGGCTCAGAGGGAAACGAAAGAAATAAATACCCGCCGGGTTTTAATACAAAGATCATTGAATCTAATACCGATTCTGGATTGAAACAATGTTCCAAGTTATGAGAAGAGATGACGGCGTCGAAATGGCAGCCCAAATTCTTAATTCCTTTATCAAAGCTTTCTGGTAAGAGTTCAATGTATCTATCGGCAAATAAGAGTGAATTCTCGCTTTGGTTATATGCTGCAATGTCAACGCCTGTATAATGCAAGTCGCTCCTAAGTGTTTTGGTCCGTTTTGGTGATTCGTTTCCACAGCCAACATCAAGAACTTTAGAACCAAAAGGCAAAGTTTGTATAAAACCATTTTTGCCTTTTGGTTTAAGAATCGCAGAGAATTTTAATTCTAATTTTAACTTCCTATGCACGGTTGAAGCGTTAGAATTTATGGAATTTAAAAATAAAAAAACGGCATCACTAAGGATGCCGTTAGGAAATTTATTTTGGTAAGTTGCTATACTTTACTTGCCTTTTTAAGTTTTTTCCCATTTCCATTCTTACCGTTTGATTCTTCGTGATGATCACCGCTATTGGGATTAAAGGTGATTAACCCATCTTTATCCATCAATACACGGTCATAATCATAAGGACCAAAAATTTGATGCGGGGTTCCTTCAAAGTTATGTGGATGCGGTGGCGATGTTGTCATCCATTCCATTGTCAATCCATACCACGGATTTTTTGGTGCTTGTGGTCCTTTGAAAATTGAATGAATAAGGTAAACCGCCATAATGATAAATCCTACGCCTAAAATCCAAGTTCCAACGGTTGAAATCATGTGTAGCGAATGATATTGCTCTAAATAGGTATAGTATCTGCGAGGCATCCCTTGCAAACCCATCAAAAACTGAGGGAAGAATGTCACATTGAAGCCAATAAAAATCAGGGCAGCAGAAACCAAAGCAGCTGTTTCGTTATACATCCGTCCCCAGATTTTTGGCCACCAGTAATGAAGCCCGCCAAGGAATGCGATAACTGTTCCACCCATCATCACATAATGAAAATGAGCAACAACAAAATAGGTATCGTGTAAGTGAATGTCCACTGAAAGTGCACCTAGATAAATTCCTGTTAATCCTCCAATCGTGAAAAGGCAAAGAAATGCGTGGGTGTAAAGCATTGGCGCTTGAAAAGTAAGTGACCCACGGTACATTGTTGCAACCCAATTAAAAATCTTAATTCCAGAAGGAATTCCGACCAAAAAGGTTAGAAATGAAAAAATAAATGCCGCGAGTTCAGATTGACCACTTGTGAACATGTGATGTCCCCAAACAAGAAAACTGACAAGTGCGATAGCAAGGCTCGAAAACGCGATGGGTGTGTATCCAAATATTCTTTTATGAGAAAAAGTTGCAATAAGTTCGGAGATAATTGCCATACCGGGCAAAATCATGATATACACGGCTGGATGAGAATAAAACCAAAAGAAGTGTTGGTACAGCACCGGATCTCCACCCATAGCAGGGTCAAAAATGCCGATTCCGAACGCTCGTTCTAGAATGAGGAGTAACATCGTAATTCCAAGTACCGGTGTCGCCATTACTTGAATAATTGAGGTGGCATACATTCCCCAAACAAATAAAGGCATACTAAACCAAGTCATTCCCGGAGCCCGAAGTTTATGCACTGTGACAATGAAGTTCAGCCCAGTGAAAATCGACGAAAAACCCATAATAAAAACACCAAGCGTGATTGAGATGACAGAGGTTTTACTTTCAACACTATAAGGAGTATAGAAAGTCCATCCTGTATCAACCGCACCTGTCACAAGTGAATAAATTGCGAACAAAGCACCAACTACATAAACATAGAAGCTTGCTAAATTCAATCTTGGGAAAGCCACGTCTTTCGCGCCAATCATCAACGGTAGCACAAAATTTCCTAACGCGGCCGGAATCGCAGGAATAATAAATAAGAAAACCATTATCGCCCCGTGAAGCGTAAACAGTTGGTTGTAGGAATCTGGTCCAACGATATCTTTACCGGGATTAATGAGTTCAAAGCGCAAAAGAATCGCAAATACGCCCGCAACAAAAAAGAAAAACATGACTGAAAAGAGGTACATCAATCCGATTCTTTTATGGTCAACCGTAGAGAGCCAAGACCACAACCCTTGAGGTGAATTTAGATAATGTACCGACGGAGCGGACGATTGGCCTGTGTTTGCCACAGGACTTGATGGAGTTTCAACTAAAGCTGCCATTTTTTACCTCGTTAAATTGAAGTGGTTACTGAATAGTTTTCATATAAGCAATAATCGCATCGATTTGCTTTTGCTTTAAGATTCCTTGATAAGTAGGCATTACCGGTTGGTAGCCGGCAACGACTTTAGCATTAGGTTCGAGCATTGACTCTCTGAGATAGTTTTCATCTGCAAGCACTTCACTTCCATCGGCAAGTTTATGTTTTTTTCCATATGCACCCTTCCAAGTTGGGCCGGTATTTGCAGTTCCATCAACGCTATGACAAGTTACACAAGCCTTTGAGATGTAGAGTTTTTTTCCAAACTCTTCAGGTTTCATTGACCCGCCACCTTCTGCCTCTTCAAGCCACTTGTTGTATTCTGTTTCACTTACAACTCGAATTTTTCCGATCATTTCAGAGTGGCTCTTTCCACAGTATTCTGTACAAAAAATGTCAAAAGTTCCTGCTTGAGTGGGTGTCGCGGTCAAAATGCTATAACGATTTGGAACAGCATCCATTTTTACTCGGAATGCCGGAACATAAAAACTGTGAATGACATCTTCAGATGAAATTAAAAATTTCAACGGTTTTCCTTGAGGTACCACCAATTCATTGACACTATTTGCACCGTTCGGGTAATCAAATGCCCAAAACCATTTTTTTCCCAAAACCCGAATTTCGAGTGCGTCTTTAGGGACAACATTCATGTCTAAGTATGAGCGGAACCCCCAAAAGAAAATTAAGAAAACAAGCAGGGTTGGAATTAATGTCCAGATTATTTCAAGTCTCGTGTTATGAGAGATACCCGACGTGTATTCAGGTCTTTCATTCTTTCGTCTATAAATCCAGAGATAATAGACCGAGACGATGGTAACCAATAAAAAAAGCCACGCTGATGCGTTGGTTATAAATATGATGAGACTGTCAATATCAGACGCGATGGTCGAGGCTTGTTCAGGTAAGTATGAACTTTTCATAAAACAAATTTGAAAAAATTCTTTCAAAAATAATTCTTAATTCAATGTTAAATCGACGGGTGGTTTTCCCTTCTTTTCATGTTTGCGGCTTTCTTTTACCCAAAAAGTACTGAGCACCACGCCCATAATCACTATTGTGAGCAAGCCGCCTACTTTCATAATGTTTATAGCAAATGGAACATAGCTATTCAATTTCGGATCGTAGTGAAAACATGAAAGAATAATTCGATCCATCGTTGTCCCTATTTTTCCTGAACTTGCTTCAATCAATGCCAGCTTAAGATCAAATTGTCGATAATTAATCCCGTACAAATAACGGGTAATTTTCCCTTCTGGGGAGATTAAAAATGCAACAGCCGGATGCGCATATTCATTTCGTTTTGTATCGAAGTAATAAATAAAACCAACTGACTCTGCAAGTGATCTTGACATTTCTGACCTGCCCACTAAGAAGTGCCAACCCTCTTCTACACCCGGTCTTCCAAAAGCTTCTTTGTATCCGTTTTTCTTTGCCATTGCAAGTTCTGGTGTTTCGCTCGGGTCTATACTGACGGTTATAATTCTATAATCAACTCCAAGGTCTAAGTCCAATTGTTTGGCACTGCCACAGACACCGTTTTGTACCAAGTTGCAAAGCATCGGACACTTGTAGTAACCAAGGGTCAAGAGTACTGGTTTTCCATCCAGAAAATAATCTTGTAACTGAACGGCTTTCCCAGTTTCATCTATAAAAGTAAGGTGAAAAGGGATTATATCCCCTAATTTTTCAACTACATCAATTCCCTTTAATTCTGTTGGTGAATCTAAAATCTGTTGAGAAAAAAGAACATTACATTTCAAAATCAAACCAAAAACAAACACAACTTTCACGAACCACATTTTCACCTCCTTCACATAGAGCATTTAACTCAAACTACTTCTTAATCGCTTTAGCTCTCTTCGAATTACTTTGCAATTGAGCGGCAGGTTTTTCATCTTTTGTTGGAGTGTCTGTATTCGCCGGGGGTTGAATTTGCTGCTGATTCAATTTGGCCACTTTAGCTTCCTCAGCCATTTTTTGCATTGCTTCAGAAACGGGCATTCTATAGATTTGTTTATTGATATCAACGATTCCATAAGAATTAATGACCCCATCCTCTTTTGACTTCACATCTCGAAGCAAGGTTGATTCCGGAATTAAGGTACTTGAAACATACTTCTCTTCCCGTTGCACCTTAAAAAATTCTGCTAAAAAAAACATAATCACTGCAATAACAACAGTTCCGACCACAATACTCGTAATAATTGCTCTTGGGTTGATATCCGATTTTTCATAATCATTTTCAGGACTCTGATATAACTCCATTGGTTTGGATAATTCAATTGAGGGTTGATTTTTTGCCTCCTGTTGCATTAACACATCATTTTGCATAACCTAAAGAATTAATGATTGACAAATTGCATTGAATTTTCCAATTTTGGATCGCGAATTGGAACAATCGGATTACTGGTTAAGCGATACCAGAAAAACCATAGGAAGAGCCCCCCAATACCAGCAGTACTTGAAAGGTGAAGCCAAGAAAAGTGTAGCCCGTGATGCGCGTCTGGATTTGCAATGGTAACATTCGGCATAATGAGCCAGTAGTAATCTACCCATTGCATAAAAACAAACCAAAATCCCATTATAGCCATTACATACAAATTTCTTTTCGATGACCTAAAGATCAAAATAAAAAAAGGAAGGACGAAATGTCCGAAAAAAAGAAGCATCGAAACATACTCCCATCCATATTCCCATCGATGTTTGTAGAAAATGGTCTCTTCCGGAATATTTCCATACCAAATAAGCATAAATTGCGAAAATGCGATGTACGCCCAAAAAACGGTAAACCCAAACATCAGTTTTCCGATATCATGATAGTGCTCGGTGGTCATCGCTTTTCCTAGCGCACTGTTCTTGCGCAAATATTGTGAGAATAAATTCAGAAACGCGAGTGTTAACCACCAACTGCCGGCAAAAAAGTAAACACCGAAAATCGTTGAATACCAATGCGGATCGAGAGACATTAGAAAATCAAAGGCTGCGAAAGTAATTGAAAGCGCAAAAAATATGATTCCGGGTGCACTGAGTTTTCTCATTTTCCGAAGCACTGTTTCGTCTCCAGCATCTTGTTTAAGTGAATGGCGATTTAGCGTTAACGCTAAGTATGACCATAAACCGAAGTAAACAATAGCACGGATAAGAAAAAATGTGATGTTTAACCAGCCTGACTTATGTTGAAGAAGTTCATCCTTGGCAACTTGCTCGGCATGAGACCAATGGTATAAATCATGAATACCAAAAGCAATTGGAATAAAGAGAATACCCATTAATGGAATCGTCATCGCTAAAGATTCAGCGATTCGCCTCAACACAACGCTCCATTCTGCTCCAGTAATGTGATGAAGCATCGTAAAAAACAGTCCGCCTAAAGCTATTGATAACCAAAAAACATATCCAACGAGATAGGCAAAAAAGAAATTATCTCTTGGAGTTAGAAAAAAACCTGCTACCAACGAAATTAGTCCGACCAATCCCACAATTAGGGCATTGCGTCCAAAATTAAGATTTTTAGCATTGAGTTTGAACTCATCTCTGCTCATGATTACTCCTTACTGATTTGAAAGTTCAAGTCGTTTCCCTTCAGGCAAATCCGTTAATGTTGCTGATTGACTTCTTTGAAGTGCACGAACATAGAGTACAATCGCCCATCGGTCTGAAACTGAAATTTGATGTTTATAGGATGGCATATTTCGAATTCCATTCGAAATAACGTTATAAATATGGCCATCAGGGGATGTTTTTATTCTTGAATCATGAAGTGAGGTAGGTGGCAAATAGCCGTGCTCAACAACCAAGCCATTGATTTGCCGACCCGCATTGTCTTTCGCACCACCGGTTCTGCTATGACAAGGTGCACAATAAATGTTATAACGCTCCTGACCACGTTGAAGCGTTGTCAAAGTGATTTCAACCGGTGCTGTGACAATCGTATCTCCGCTTGGGGTTTTACCAGTATAATAAACGGTATTTTCTCTCAACTCACCCTGTGCTACTGTTCCCGCGACTGGTGTTCTCATCGCTAAACCATCCGCAAAAAATTCACTTTTTCGTTGTGCTTTGTACTTCGGTTGTGTCATCATATTGGTCTGATAGACAATAGGTGGCTCATCGAAGGGCAAACCTCTTACACAACCGCTTAAACCAACTGCAACAAAAACGACTAGTAGTAAAACCGAAACCCTTCGAGATAGGCTTTGTTTAAATTTCTGATTCATTTAGAAACCTCCGCTAATTTTTCATCAATTTCTTCTTCTTCTATCGGGCGATGCATTAGTTCAACTTTTCCGGAACCTAATGCTTTGAAAAAATCACTTGTTTCTTTGGGATGAAATTTTTCGTCCCAAGCGAAAACGCAAGCAAAAAAGCCATTATCGCCTGCTCTTTTGCTGAATGATTCGGCATAATATGCAGGGTGAAAAAAACGTGGCATCCTATTAAGTGCAAACATTCCAAAAACAGCCCCAAAAGCTGAAAGGAGAACCGTAAATTCAAATAAAACAGGAATAAATGCGGGCAAACTAAAAAATGGTTTGCCAGAAGTATTCATTGGATAATCAACCGCACTCGTCCACCACATCATCAGTAAACCCAACGATAAACCAGTTAAACCACAGGCAAAAACAATTTTACCAAGCGGAGATTGACCAAGACCCATTGCATCATCCATTCCGTGGATTGGAAAAGGAGAATAAACCTCAAAACGCTTATAACCGGCTTTTCTTATTTCCTCTGCCGCTCTAATTAGTTCGGCGGGATTTGAAAATTCAGCCATCACACCTTCAGCTTCTTCTTCCACCAAAATTTGCTTTGCCTCAAGACGTGCTTTTTCAGCACCAATTTTTAAGTCGTTTGATTGACGATTATAATCCGTTTCGTGTAATGACATATTAATGACCTCCATTCTTGGTTACTAATTCGGGAGTTGGTGCTTCATGTTTTTCTTCATGATGATGGGCATGCCCATTATGACCATTGTGAGGATAGGCATGAGGGTCTGCTTCGGGTAAAACCCCTTTGATTTCAGCAATAGCAACCATCGGCATATATCTCAAAAAAAGCAAAAAGAGCATCATAAAAAGACCAATCGAACCTACATAACAAGCAATATCGAATATCGTTGGGGTATAGTACTTCCAACTTGATGGAAGATAATCTTGCGAAAGCGAGGTTACTGTAATTACAAATCGTTCAAACCACATTCCGATGTTTACAAATATCGATGCCACAAAACTGACGGCTACGTTGGTTCTCATTTTCTCAAACCAAAAAATTTGAGGGACAACCACATTGCAGAAAATCATTGACCAATATGCCCACGCATAAGGCCCTGTTGCACGAAGAATAAATGTGGTTGATTCGTAACCATTGCCACTATACCACGCAACAAAAAACTCACATCCATACGCATATCCAACCATCATCCCTGTGACAAGAATAACCCGATTCATATAATCGAAATGGCGTAGGGTGATAATATTTCCAATTTTCGGATAAACAAGTATAGCCATAACAGCAAGCGTAATAACCATCGCAAAACCGGAAAAAATGGCACCGGCAACGAAGTAAGGCGGGAAAATGGTTGTATGCCATCCCGGAATTACCGATGTGGCAAAGTCAAATGAAACGATAGTGTGGACTGAAAGCACGAGAGGTGTTGAAAGAGCGGCCAAAATCAGGTAAGCGCGTTCGTAATGACGCCATTGCCGATTTCCACCACGCCAACCAAGAGCGAAAAAGCCAAGAAGATATTTGCGAATTCCTGCCTTAGCACGATCTCTCATTGTTGCTAAATCAGGAATAAGACCGACATACCAAAACAATATGGAAACCGTCAAATAGGTTGAAATTGCAAACACATCCCACTCAAGAGGTGAACGGAAATTCGGCCACATTGCCATTTGATTCGGTAATGGTAAAAACCAGTGTATTAACCAAGGGCGACCCATATGAATCACAGGAAACATACCAGCACAAATAACCGCGAAGATGGTCATCGCTTCGGAAAAACGGTTAATCGATGTTCGCCATTTTTGTCTAAAAAGAAAAAGCACTGCTGAAATCAAGGTTCCAGCATGACCGATACCAACCCACCAAACGAAGTTCGTAATATCCCAAGCCCACCCAACAGTTGTATTGTTACCCCAAATTCCAATCCCTTTGGTTACCAAATACCCAATCACAACAAAGTACATGATTGCAAGAGACGCTGAGATGAAAAAGGCGATGTACCAAGCAACAGGAGGTCGCTTTTCTGTAACTTCGCAAACATCTTGCGTCAGACTTTGAAATGTCGGATTTCCTAAAACCAACGGGTTTTTATGAATCCCACTTTTTGTTTCATCGATAAAGTCTGGTGATAATACTGCCATATTTTTCTCACTCAATAAATAAATTAAAATTCATCTTTTATCTCACGGTCTTCTGGCTTGCGCACTTCGCGTTTTTCTCGCCCTGAAGCACCGCTTTCATGCATTTTTTTAAACTCTAAGAAAGTAAAAACTGCGCCTCCAAGTATGAGCATTGTAATGACTCCCCCAAGTACAATAATGATATTATCCATCGTGCATCCGAGGGTTTAATTGTTATTTGGTGTTGACCTTGTAAACAAACTTCTGAAATACAATGCAAGCGCAATATTACCTGCCACCCAAACCGATACTAATGTTCCAATTTTAGGGTTATTTGCTACAAACCATAGGTAATTCGCTAATGCAAATGATAGCACAACTGCTGAAAGAAAGAAGTAATCAAATGGCCGAATACTTCCGCTTACTGCATCCTTAAATGCCAAAAAGGCGCCGTAAGCAATCAAAAGAAACACAAAGGACCCTACGCTTAAAATCAATGTTGCTTCCATTATTTTCCGCTGTTTTGTGGTTTCGTTGTCGCAATATTTCTAAAGTATATCCCCAATACAAGATTTGTCGGCACCCAAAGACTCACAAAAAAAGCTTCATCTGTTTTGCCGGTTAACAATAGATAATTTGCCAGTAAAAACGAGACGAGAGTCGCGAGTAAAAAAAGGTAATCGTACTTTTTTATCATACTGAAATAAGTTATACAGTTGCTTTTTCAAGTTCTGGATTTGGATTCCTGAGCTTTGCTAAGTAAGATGTTCGTGGCTTAACATTAATCTCAGCAAGCATTTTATATTCACGGTTCAATTGCTTTAGTTGAGCAACTTTACTCGTTGCATCGTTTATGTTTCCAAAAACAATCGCTTGAGTCGGGCAGGCTTGTTGGCAAGCCGTGACGACTTCCCCATCAACCAATGATCTTGCGTTATTTTTTGCATTAATTTTTGCAGTTTCAATTCTTTGTGTGCAATAAGTACATTTTTCCATTACGCCTCTAAATCGCACGGTTACCTCGGGATTTTGTGCCATTTTAACAAGTTCAGGCATTTCACCGCCCCAAACTTGACTATCAGTGGCGTAATTGAAATAATTGAACCGTCGAACTTTGTAAGGACAATTGTTTGCACAATACCGAGTACCAACACAGCGGTTATAGACCATTGAATTCAACCCTTCCTCATCATGTACTGTCGCCGCAACCGGACAAACTGATTCGCAAGGTGCATTTTCACAATGTTGACACCCAACTGGTTGTGTAACCATTTGTGGATTTTCTACATCACCGGAGAAGTAACGGTCAATTCTTATCCAGTGCATTTGTCGTGTGCGTGAAACTTGTTCCTTACCAACAACGGGAATATTATTCTCGCTTTGGCATGCGATCGCGCAGGCATTGCATCCCGTGCATGCATTAAGATCAATGACCATTCCCCATTGATACCCCTCGTCATGTTTGTAAGGCTTTTCCCAAAGCTGCACTTTTGGTGCTTTAATTTGCGCCTCTTCAACAAATGATGGATTTTTCCGATAATCATCTAAGGTGGATTCGATTACGACCGGACGATCATGCATATCTCCTTCATGTTGAGTCGAAGCCAAGAGATAAGTAGAACCCAGTTTCGTGACCTTCGCCCCATAGCCAAAATTCAATGCATCTGAACGGCGAAGTAAATAAGAATTAAAGCCCACGCCTTCTGATACTCGGCCAACTTCGCTGCGCCCATATCCCAAAGAAAGCGTTATTGTATTATCTGCATGACCGGGGGTAACCCAAACCGGAATATCTAACTCTTCGCCTTGAAAAGAAATGCGAATCATTTCTCTTTTTTGATAGTCCGAAAGTGAATAAACAGTCCTAATTCCAAGGTCCTGCGCCGTTTTTTCGCTTATCAATGCGGCATTATCCCAAGTAATTTTTGTAACTGGATCAGGAAGTTCTTGAAGCCACGCGTTATTTGAATATCGACCATCATAAAGCGTTGTTGAAGGCTTAAACGAGATTTCTAACGAAGAAGCCGACGCATCGATTGGCCTTAAAGACTGAGCTTGAAGAGCTGCTGTTAGATTTTCATTAGCAGCTGCCACTGCAAGAGGCATAAGAGAAGAATTTTGAAGAATACCATCGTGAAGCGTTCTGCGCCACTGATTTTCAAAATCTTCCGGAAATTTTGATTTCCAAGTATCTCGAACCAATTCGTATCCGCTTCTTAATTCAACTTTCGTGAAAAAGTTTAAGAGTTCTACCGTGGTTTTTGAACCGTAAAGTGGCTCGATCAAAGGCTGAATAATTCCCAGCGTTCCATCGGCTGAACGAGCATCACCCCACATTTCAAGGAAATGGGCTATCGGCAAGTGCCATTTTGAAATGGATGCGGTTTCGTCGTTATAATAACCGCAATGAACAGTGTGATTAACTTTCTTCAGTAATTCTTTCAACCGTAGGTTTTGAGGAGCATCATATGCAGGGTTAGTACCAAATAGGAGAACAGTTTCAACTTTTCCCGATTCAATCAGGGTGGAAAGTTCTTCTAAACCTGAACATTCGGGGGTAAGAGCATCCGCGATAGGGATGTACTTAACTGTTTTCCCATTGTTTTCAAGAGCAATATTGATTGCAGCAGTTAATGCATGAACGAGTTTGTTTTGTTCTCTTCCGGCAATAACAACAGAATTTCCTTTATTTGCTAAAAGATCTTTCGCAAGTGAAGAAATCCACTTTTGATCAAATGAGTGACTCGAGTAAGAACTAAGTGCCTCTGAAATTGGGATCGACAATCCCTGCTTAGTTAATTCTAATATTAATGCTGCTGTAAATGCACCTATTTCAGACGGTCGTAACTTTAATCGATGATCTGCCATTCCGCCAGTAATGCTGAAGCTACTCTCCACAACATAAAGTCGGTTCATCTCATCGTTTTGCGATTCAACCCTTCTTCCGTCAATAAATCCTCTTGATAATGAAACACTTTCTGATTCCTTTTGGCAAAAATCAGAATCTAGTGAAAGAATGACTTTTGCCTGACGAAGCGAATACACAGGTTGCAATGGCTCAAGACTACCGGTTGCAAGTTTTAATCCTTCCAAAGAATTTTCGTCGCAAACGGCTTCGTATGAAATAATTTTCGCTTTTGGGTAAATCGATTTGAATTCGCTTAATAATCTTGCCATAGTCGGCGAAGAAAATGGCATCGCGACCAAAATCAGCCCTTCGCCTTGTGTTGAGCGGAACGAAATTGATTGGTTGCTCCAATAATCCGAAAATTCAGCCCAAGAGCTTTCATTTCCATTCTTCAAGATCTTCTGTGAGCGATCTGGATCATAGAGAGAAAGTATTTCGGCTTGCATGAAAAAATTGGTACCTCCAAGTGATGAGGGATGATATTTATTTCCTTCAATCTTAGTTGGCCTGCCTTCATGACTAGTAACCAAAAGCCCATAGGCAGTAAGTCCAAATGGCATTACGGTGGCGTATTGCTGTGCTATTCCGGGAGTAATTTCCTCAGGCGGTTTAACATAAGGCACAATCTTTTCAACAGGTCTTCGGCATGAAGCAAGACCTGCGAGGGCAATCGATGCCCCCATTATTGAAAGGAATTTTCTTCTTGAAATAGGATCTTTCAAATCTGAAATTCCATCCGGGAATTCACTTGCCAAATACTCCTTAAACTCGGGCGTATCTGCATATTGCTCTAAACTTCGCCAATATTTTTTCTTAGGGGATGAGGTTTCGTCCAGTTCGTTTAGTAATTCTCTTAATTCTGGAATTCGCTTCATACTACTTGATAACTGATGGAATTTTTATTTAATATTTTTTATCTATGACAGCCGGAGCAATCAACCGGCGGTTTAATTTTCTTTTCGCTTTTAACCTTTGCGGCAAATTCTTTTTGGTTGGCCGGAATCACCCAATCCATATTGGTAACCTCCGAAACCGGCCTTAAGTGCTCATCAGGATTTCGATGACAATCCAGACACCAGCCCATCGAAAGAGGTTGCGAAAGCATTACACCTTTTTCATCCATTTGAGCCACATTTCCGTGACAACTAGCACAACCAACCCCTGCAGTAACATGAGCACTGTGATTGAAATAGGCATAGTCGGCAACTTTATGTACCCTTACCCATTCAATTGGCTTCCCACTTTCCCAGCTTTCACGGACTGGTAATAGCTTTTCACTTTTTGGAAGAACCACTTTGTGACAATTCATACATGTTTGTGTCGGCGGAACATTCGAAACTGCCGATCGCTCAACAGAAGTATGGCAATAACGGCAGTCCATAGCCATATCTCCTGCATGTAATTTGTGGCTGTAGGCTACCGGTTGTTTAGGCCGATATCCAACATTGAGGTACTTAGGAGATGCATACATAGAGAATAGAAAAACAAGTCCACCTACGGTTAATAACAAACCCGATACAAAGAAAACCGGGATTCGATTGGTCCATCGTGGAAACAACTGAGCCATTTGATACTTCCTTTCTTAATTCAAAAATTATTACTGATTTGCCGTAAAAGGTTTTGCGTAAGCTTATCGGCGATAAGAGCGATAAATAGACTGAAGAGATAAATGATTGAAAACCCGAATAATGATCTCAGATAAGGAACAGACGTGTTTTTGAGACCACCGATGGTTTTTTTAATGAATATTAAACCAAGTATCACAGAGGATGCCCAAAAGAAAAATCCCTGATGAACAATCGCCAAGGCAATAGTTATAATAAATAGAATGACAGTGTAATAAATCATTTGCTTAAGAGTTTCGCGATCCCCTTTGACAACCGGCAACATTGGCAACCCTGCCTTGATGTAATCATCTTTACAATACAATGCCAAAGCCCAGAAATGAGGTGGTGTCCATAAAAAAACAATCAGAAAGAGAAGGACTGCTTCAACACCAACTTGTCCGGTTATTGCAGCCCACACACCGATTGGTGCCATTGCACCTGCAGCCCCGCCAATGACAATATTTTGTGGAGTGTTTGGTTTAAGATATAGGGTATAGAATAAACCGTAGAAAAGAATGGTAGAAAGAGTAATAAATGCACTTAACCAATTGAAGAATACTCCAAAGATAAGGATTCCGACCGAGCCGATTGATATTATAAAAACAAGCGCTGAATTCGGAGCAATTAGACCTTGTGGAAGCGGCCTTCTGTTTTGCGTTCTGCTCATCTTTGCATCAATATCCCTTTCGAAATATTGATTAAGAGCATTTGCTGAGCCACCAGTTAGGTAAACAGCAAGTAAGATTGCGATACATTTAATGGGTTCGGTGAGGATGGATCCTTCAAGAAACAAAGCAACTGCTCCTGAAAAAACCACCAAAATCATAATGGTTGGCTTTGTAAGCAATAAATAATTTTTGGCGATTTGAGCAAACGCCACCCTTTTTTTAGGCTCAATAAAAAAAGGCTCTCGACCCTTTTCGGTTGTTACTTCTTGTAACTCTTTTGCGAATTCTAACTGCATGCAAAAATTACTTTACGAAAGCCAACTTTCGATTTGTATTCAAACGAAAGTGAAAGCAGAAACGAAGGTACTTAGTAATCTGAAGTGATTTGGTTGTAATTCCCAAAAATCAAATCGTATGTAAGGTAGGTCAAATGTTAATGACAAATTTTAAGCAAAATCTGGATCTATAAAGATGTCACTTTTAACTTAATGCAATATTGAAACGGATAGCAGTAAACTTGAGCTTCTTAAGCCACTTAAACAATACAAAAAAGAACTTGCTTAGTTCTTTGCCCAAATTGATATTTCCAAAAATAGTTATTTATTCTAGGTTTCAAAAGAAAAAAATTCTCTTTGAGAAGACTTTCTTCCGACTTTTAAGTCACCCTCCTACAGTTTATCGAAAACACATCATTTTCGGTTATTG
The DNA here is from genome assembly GCA_033763895.1 of Chloroherpetonaceae bacterium. NCBI lineage: Bacteria > Pseudomonadati > Chlorobiota > Chlorobiia > Chlorobiales > Chloroherpetonaceae > Chloroherpetonaceae bacterium. The sequence goes on from JANRJQ010000004.1 coordinate 227,920, forward strand.
GATTTATTAATTATTCTTTGCAAAATGAATACAAAGAAGTTATATTTCTTCATTCTTGTATCCTCATATTCAGTTCTTACGCTGCAAGAAGCGTTTGAGCATATCGTAACCTTTATATAAAAATGGCGGAAATCTCCGATTTATTGGCATCTCTAATTAAAGTGGACGGGGTTAAAGCGGCTGCACTAATTGGAAAAGATGGCTTTGTTATTGATCATAAATCGCGCAACGGAAATGTTGATATTGAAACAGTAGGCGCTATTGTTATTGGTGGACTTCACAGTTCTGAAACAATTGGAGAGGAACTTCGCGTGGGAAAAATTGAACAGAGTATGGTTGAATATGAAAATGGTATTATTTTTTCACGTGTGTTTTCTGACGGAAATGTAGTTTTAACAGTCATTGCCGAAGAAAATGTGCTTTTAGGGAATATCCGGTATCAGGTATCAAAATTTGTTCCCGAATTTCAAAAACAACTTTAATCCCTTCATCAACCAAATAAAAATTACATCTAATTCATAAAGAATATCATGAGTTTTCCGGGAAAAGACGAATTTAGAAAGGTTGTTCTTACCGACAATCAATTGAATGCAGCTGAAAAAGTTCTTAAAGAATTTGCTGTTAAAACAGGTTCTTCCGCAGTGATGCTAGGCGACATGACGGGTCAAGTCCTTGCAAAACACGGCGGTTTACTTGATAGAGATTTGGAAATTTTCAGTGTTTTAGCTGCTTCCAATTTCGCTGCAACTGCTGAAATGGCAAGGCAAATTGGAGAGAAGAGTTCCTTTGAGATTCTTTTTCATGAGGGCGAACAAAGAAGCATCTATCTTTTAAGTTTGAATGAAAAGTATATCCTTGAAATCATCTTCAAATCGAACATACCTCCGGGTACGATTCGTATTTACGCTAAAAAAGCTAAGGAAAAGCTTCTCGAAGTTATAGCATCCGAGGAAGTAGAAATCGACCTATCAAATATCTTTGATGATAACTTCAGCAGCCTTCTTGATGAGCAGCTCACCAAAACTTTAGGTGGAGATAAATAATCATTCTAAATATTCAAAAAAAGCCTCTTTCGAGGCTTTTTTTGTTTCATCCTTTTTTTTATGCAGTAAACAACCCCTCTACTGAAAGATATCTTTCTCCTGTATCATAATTGAATGTAAGAATGGTTTTACCTTTATCGATTTCGGGAAGCTTTTTTGCGACCGCCGCTAAAGAAGCACCGGATGAAACTCCTAGAAAAATGCCTTCCTCTTTTGCAGCACGAACAGCGAAAGTATAAGCCTCCTCCTTTGTTATTTGGATGACTCCATCAAGTATTTGTGTATTCAAAATTGATGGGATAAAACCTGCACCGATTCCTTGAATCGGATGCGGACCGGGCGAGCCGCCACTCAACACCGGCGACGCAGCAGGCTCTACTGCGAATACCTTTAAGTTTGGGAAATTTTTCTTGAGAACCTCCGCACATCCTGTTATATGACCTCCCGTTCCGACTCCTGTAATGAGATAATCAATCCCTTCAGGAAAATCGGCTAATATTTCTTCTGCCGTTGTTTTGATATGAATTTCAGTATTGGCCTGATTATCAAATTGCATCGGCATCCACGCATTTGGGTGAGAAGCAATCAGTTCCTTCGCTTTTTCGATTGCGCCCTTCATTCCCTTTTCTCTTGGAGTTAATTCAAAAGTTGCTCCGTATGCTGCCATTAATCGGCGTCGTTCGATGGTCATTGATTCAGGCATAACGAGTAATAACTTATATCCTTTAACAGCTGCAACCATTGCGAGCCCAATTCCGGTATTGCCCGAAGTTGGTTCAATGATGACTGTATCGTGTTTCAGTAAACCCTTTGCTTCAGCATCTTCAATCATCGCAAGCGCAATGCGATCTTTGATACTTCCGCCCGGATTCGATTTTTCGAGCTTCATCCAAACAGAATAACCGTTTTCGAAGAGTCGATTAATTTTTACATGTGGCGTATTGCCAATCAGCTCAAGCACTGAATTTGCTTTCATTGGTTTGATATGTTTGTTTGTTAGAAAAAAAGAAAAAGAAGACTTGAGTCAAGCCTAACCAATCAAATGAATATTGATGATTGACTTTAACGGGAAAAGAGACAACAACAACAGTTGTTGGTACTTAGTGGGAACAACTTTGAAGAAAAAAAAGGAATGCCTGTAGAAGCATTTTCTCTTATCGAGTCAAGCTTGGCGTTAGATGGAGAAATCAATAACATTTTCCTTTTCTTTGATATTTCTGATTTGAATATCGCTTTTGTGATAAACAACCATAAACGGGTTAATGCTTGAAGTTAACCAAACATTTCCACCAATAACACTATCATGACCTATAACCGTTTCACCCCCTAAAATCGTTGCTCCTGAATAGATTATCACGCGGTCTTGTATTGTCGGGTGCCGCTTTGTCGTTGAAAGTTTCTTTTCTACGCTTAATGCGCCTAAAGTTACACCTTGGTATAATTTTACAAAGTTACCGATTTCGCAAGTTTCGCCGATTACGGTACCAGTTCCGTGATCAATAAAAAAGGGCTTACCGATTTTAGCGCCCGGATGAATATCAATCCCTGTTTGTTGATGAGCATATTCTGTTATAACACGAGGAACGGTTGGAACGCCAAGCATACAGAGTGAATGGGCTAATCGATACATTGTGATTGCGCCAAATCCGGGATAAGTTAAAATCACATCATCAAGATGTTTTGCAGCCGGATCTCCTTGAAAGATAAACTCTGCATCGAGAAGAAGGGTTTGATAAATGTTTGGCAAGAAGTCGATAAAATTCTTGGTAATTGCGTTTCTTTTTTCTCTGCTTTCTTCTCCAAGTGAAATCAATATTTGAATCAAATTGGCACTAATCTCATCTAAGAAAACATCGACTTCCGCAATTTGAGTAAATCGAATTGTGGTGTGGTGCGGGAAGAAAAGCGAAATCAATTTTTGAATCAGATTCACCGACATTTCTTTAAGCGGGTAGATGTCTCTAAACTCAGAACGCGTTGAAAAGATGGATTCTGCAACCGATTTACTTTTGTTATCATTCATTATTTCAAGTGCTGGTATTTGACAAATAAAATCTGTAGTAAAAACGCTTAGTATCAAAGAATGATTCAATGATCAAGAAGTAAACCTTATTTATGAATAAAATATTTGGAATAAAAGAATTTGAAATTGATAAAATACTCTCTCGCCTAGAAAAGGGCGAACGATTAGGTATCGATGAAACCAGTTATTTTCTCAATAAAGCCTCAAAATTGTTGGGCAAAGAAGCCAATCGAAAGTTATTTGAAGCTGCAAAAAAAATTACATCCCAAAATCCCTCCCTTGCGTCCTTTCCTTTCCAGTCCGATACATTACTTGTAATCAACCCTGCCAAAAAGGCTGAGGATATTTTCAATTCAATAAATTCCGTTCGATTAAAAAATTCTACGCCCTTTATCCGATTAAATCTTACACCATTCGATATTCTTGTGGTTACAAAACGCGAAAAAATAAAAGTTATTGATTTCTGTCGCAGCCTCTCGGAATCAGGCGCAGGCGCGATTTCAGGAAGGCTCGAACCAAAGTATCAGAACGAATTTCAACTTGATGAATTTTTTAGTGTCATTATGCTCTGTCAAAAGTTTGGCATTCAATCAAGTGTGCACCTACCACTTTCCTTTTCAGACATAGATAAAATCCATCATTTGGCGAAGGTTAGAGAGTTTGCCGACAGAACCAAAAACATTTCTTTTCTTGTTCTTTATATTGATAAGAAAATTAGTACGTCGAAATTTCTGAAGGCTGTTGCACTCACAAGATTAATGCTTGATAATCTCAAATACATTTCAATTTCTGATACAGGACTAGATCAAGAGAAACTTCTTTCAAAGGACGTTTTGGAGGAAGCTGTCAAATTGGGTTTAAACTTAATTTGAAAAGTACATTTTCTTAATGGTTTAACGACGTTGATAAACGGTAGACCTATTATGGATGGCATTTAACATTTTTTGTGACTTCTCGTAGAAACTTTGTTTAAATATCATTTTGTTAGTAGCAAAAATTAATCTTTCTATTTCAATGATGAATCGAAAAACGCTTTTTGCATCTATTGGACTCCTATTTATTGGGGTAATTATAGGTATCGTGTTTGTTTCAGGGCTTCATTGGTCGAGTGAAGCCTCGGCACAGCAAGCAAATTCAGTTCCACAGTTAGGGAATGGGACTTACAAGCCCACTGAATCGATGCAGTTGCTCAAGTCATTTAATCAAGCTTTTATTGATGTCGCAAAGGTTGTTCGTCCTACTGTTGTCAGCATCAGTGTTAAGTCTGAAATGGCTTCAAAGAGCATGCCTAAAGATCAATTTCACAATTTTGACGGACAAGAGAACGAAGAAGGAGAAGAAAAAGAGCCGCAATCGCCAGACTTATTCCGGTTCTTTTTTCCTCCCAGAGGCGAACGGAATATGCCCAAAATGTCCAGCGGCTCAGGTGTGATTATCAGTTCAGACGGATATATCATTACCAATAATCATGTCGTTCAGGATGCAGAGAAAAATGGCGAAATCAAAGTGATGTTGGATGATAAGCGTGAGTTCCCTGCTAAATTAATTGGCCGTGATCCGCTCACTGATATCGCAGTAATAAAAATTGAAAGTAAAGATCTCCCGGTGATTTCGTTTGGCGATTCAGAAACCGTTCAAGTAGGCGAGTGGGTAGTTGCTGTTGGCAATCCGCTCCAACTCAATTCGACTGTGACAGCTGGAATTGTAAGCGCAATTGGAAGAAACCTTCAGCTGATGCGAGATGCTTACAGTGTTGAGAATTTTATCCAAACCGATGCCGCCATTAATCCCGGAAATTCTGGAGGGGCTTTGGTGAATTTAGAAGGAAAACTGATTGGGATTAATACAGCGATTGCCTCTCAAACAGGCTTTAATGCAGGATACGGATTTGCAGTTCCGATAAATTTAGCGCGCTCTGTAGTTGAAGATTTAATTCGATACGGAAAAATTTCTCGTGGTTACTTGGGTGTTCAGATTTCTTCAATTGACGCGGTAACGGCTAAAGCGGTTGGTCTTGATTTACCTGAGGGTGCAATGATTCAATCTGTTTTGGAAGACGGTGCGGCAAAACGAGCCGGCTTAGAATCGGGCGATGTCATTTTGAGTGTCGATGGAAAGAAAGTGAAAGAGCCTAACGATTTACAGGCTTTTGTTGCGCGCAAACACCCCGATGAAACCGTGGTGGTTAAAGTTTGGAGAGATAAAAAAGAACGCGAATTCAAAGTAAAACTTCAAGCGAGAAAAGAGGAAACAACAATTGCAAGTACCTCACCTTCGGCACCGCTTCGACATGAACAGCTTGGTATCGAAGTTCGGGAACTGACTAGTGAAGAAAAGAAACAGTATGATGCTGACTATGGCGTGATGGTAAAGAGCGTAAAACCCTTTGGCCTAGCGGCAATGAGAGGTTTACAAAATGCCGATGTTATTCTTGAAGTAGGGAAAAAGCGGATAAAGAATGTCTCTGATTTTAAGGATGCAATGAATGAATTAAAGAATGAAGCCGCAACGCTCATTCGAGTTAGAAAGCCGGATAAAACGACCCGTTTTATTGCAATAGAAGTGGCTTCAAAATAATGACTTACGAATGAAACAGGGCTTGAAAGAGCCCTGTTTCATTTTCTTTTCGGGAAAAATTTTTCTCTAAACAAATCCCATTTTTTATTGATTGAAGCACTACCCTCAACAAGAATTTCTCCACCTCTAACATCTTTTGCAATTCCCCTTTCTTTGAGTAAGTCAAGTTCTGAGGTTACTTCGCTTTCCATTTCTTCGGTTAATACTTTTGGATTAATTGAAGACTCCGGAGTGAGAATTTTTGGAGCGCGAAACGAAAGCCAAAGTTCGGGTTTTTGCTCTCCAAGGTATTCAATACGGGTTGCAAATGGAGTTAAATAAACGGAGTGTTTTTTTTGAAGAATTTTTTCAGCAATTTTTGCCGTGCCGTTGAAGAAATTAAGTGGCCTTTTTTCAACTGATTCAATAGTGCCTTGCGGAAATATCCATAACCCGTTTGGTTTTGCGGATGGAGAAAGCAAACACTCAACAGCATAATTCAGTGTTTCAATTGCTTCTCTTGGATTTTCACGGACAATTGAAAACGCGCCTAACTTTCTAAAGAACTGATAACGAACGAGTTGTTTATACTCGATGATGATAAAGAGGTTTTGATTTAAATAGGCTTCATTGCAAAGTTGAGACCAAAATCCATCCCACCAATAGGAATGATTTGAATATAGAATCATAGGAATCTCACGGTTTACATTTTGGAGGTTAGCGCTTCCAAAAACACGAACTTTATCAAAGTGTTTTTTGAATTCCCGACGAGAATAATGTCGGAACCAAAATGTGTAAAGTGCACTTCGGTCAACTTTTAACATGTAGATTTAAAGAAAACTTGTGATTTATCTCACGATTTCAAATAATTACCCTCGTAAAACATGTATATTTCATAAATCGTGTGAATGTACTTTTTTACTATTGTCATTTGACGCATAGATTGAAACAAAAACAAAGACTTCCAATTTCCTTCTCAAGTCAATATTTCGGTATGTCGGTTTCATGCCGTTGAATTCAATCAATAATAATACAATTATGAAACGCTTATTTATTGTATTTCTATTTAATGCACTATTATTTGAGCATGCTGTTGCTAGTGATAAGATTTATTCATCTTCCTCACAAGGTAATCAGCATTTGGCTTTAATTCATTTTTCTCAACATTCTTTGCAGCCAAATAAAAAAACTGAAGTTAAACCTAAGGAAAATGTAACCAAGCCTTCATCAAAACAAAAAAAAAGCAGTTGGGGGAATGAGATTGTTTATACAAAAAGGAGCAATAACGCTGTTCGGTCTGGAGCTGGAGCATTTTTTCCCGTTGTTGCAACTGTACCTGAAAACATGCCTCTAAAGGTGATGGATCGGGGGGAAAAGTGGCTGAAGGTTCAATTGCCGGATAAGAAAGAAGGATGGATTGCCGAAAACTGTTTGGTTGATAGACCCACTGACGCCAATGCTTCAAAACGCCTTGCGTCTTCTTGGAGTGGTGGAAAAGCCTCACGCGCTGGAGTTGCTGCGGCTGTAAAAGGGTTTGCCGGGAAATTTGGCAAAACGAATTCTGGAAATGTGAATGCTGTGTTTGAATATGCACAAAAGGGCTTTACGCTTTCGGAGTACACATCGTTTAATTCACCAATTAGTCGTGCTGGCTCTACAAATCGAGGGAAGTTCACACTTGGCTCCGCCGGACTCTCTTCCGGTGCTTACGATGTGCGTTTTGCAGAACAGCAGATTGGAGCAGGAATTGCTGCGAGAATTATTGCAACCAAAGGGTTATACAACGACCGTGCCCTTCATCAGTATTTGAACCTCATTTGCACATCAATTGCTATGAATTCAGAAAGTTATGATGTTGATTTTACGGTCTATATCCTCAACGACAATCTCATTAATGCGTTTGCGCTTCCGGGCGGATATATTTTTGTAACCACCGGTCTTATTAAAGCATGCCAAGATGAAGCAGAACTTGCTACGGTTATCGCTCATGAAATGGGGCATGTCATTTTAAGACACGGTCTTCAAGAACTCTCAAAGCGAATTGCTAAAATAAGGGCTGAAATACTTTTTGATGAATTGGACGCGGAATTTGAAGACGAGCGGGATGAAGAAGAAAAGGAAATGGAGGCCGAACTGGACAACATAGCGGAGGAAGCCTACGAAAGATGTATTGGCCGCCGATTAATGCAGTATGAATTTGAAGCGGATAAAGCCGGCGCAGTTCTTTCAGCAAATGCTGGCTATGACCCCACGGCAATCGTAAGGATGTTACGAACCGTTTCGGGAATTCAGGCTTCGCAACCAAAACCTGAGAGTCTTGATTCTGAATATTTTAATACCAACGAATACAAACTGCGTATTTCTGGCGTTGAGTCTTTTATCTCCGTTGGATATAACTCTTCAGGAGCTACTCTTCGCGACCGATTTAATTCGCGAACTTCGAAACTTCGATAAAATAATTCTCAATAAAAGCGCCTGAGAAGTCAGGCGTTTTTTATTTTCATTGCTCTTTGAACTTTGCAACTTTAGGAATGAAAAAATCGCCTCTCCTGATTCTTTTTTTTACAGTTCTGATTGATCTTATCGGATTTGGATTAGTATTACCGTTACTTCCAAACTACGCTCGAGAAATGGGTGCAAGCTCATTTGAGATAGGCCTTATCGCTTCAGCATATTCATTTATGCAGTTTTTTTTTGCTCCGGCTTGGGGCAGTTTAAGTGATCGAATCGGTCGAAGACCGGTGATTCTTATCAGCGTAGCGACTTCCGCCTTCTCTTACTTTTTCTTCTCTCAAGCAAATACCATTTTATTGCTTTTGCTTTCGCGAATTTTAGCGGGTATAGGCTCTGCAAATGTTGGTGTCACGCAGGCGTATATCACCGATATTTCAGATTCGTCAACCCGCTCAAAAAGTCTTGGCATTCTAGGTGCTGCTTTTGGATTGGGGTTTGTGTTAGGGCCTCCAATTGGTGGATTAATAAAAACATATTATGGCGGTGCTGCGGTTGGCTATAGCGCAGCCTTAATTACCTTACTTGACTTTGGGCTTGCTTATTTTCTTTTACCCGAATCTTTAACTGAAAAAAGAAACACAGAAATTTCTTTTAATCCATTTCACGGAGAAAAACTCGCAGCGATGTTTCGCTTTCCGGCTGTCAATCGGTTGTATCTCACAAGCTTTTGTTTTGTATTTGCTTTTGTCAATATGCAGATTACCATTCCACTTTTATGGAAAGAGAAGTATTCATTTTCAGATGCCGATATTGGGTTTCTCTTTTCGATGATAGCAGTTGTTTCGGTGGTTGTACAAGGTGGTTTAATTGGAAAACTTGTAAGAATATTTGGTGAAAGAAAATTACTTCCAATTGGATTGGCGCTTATGTTACTTGGTATCGGGTTTCTTCCTTTTGTCCCCGCCAGTAAATTTCTTTCCTATGGAAGTTTAACGCTAATCATTCTTGCTTTGGGAAATGGGCTTTGCAACCCTATTAACACTTCCCTTGTTTCACTTTATACACCGAAAGATGCCCAAGGAGAAATTTTAGGTGTCTTACAGTCAGTTGGTTCTTTGGGGCGAGTGATTGCTCCTTTTACGGGGAGTTTGCTTTATGGAATTGATCTTCATGCACCTTATTTAACCGGAAGTTTATCCCTTTTTATTGGGCTTATTGTTTCATTTTCTCTCGCTTCTTTTGAACTCAATCATATAAAAGAAGCGGTTTAATTATCAACTAAAATGTATTTAAGGTCTTTGCTCATCATTGATGATGATCCGAATGTTCATAACCTTTATGCCATTACACTTCACGACTTTCACCTAAAGATCCACTCTTGCTTCAACGGATTTGAAGGGTATCAAGAGTTGCGTTCTAACAGTTACGACCTCGCGCTAATGGATATTGAAATGCCTGAAATGACCGGTTTGCAGGTTTTGGAAAGATTAACCGGTGAAGGTGTGTCGTTTCCGCCGGTTATTGTGATTAGTGCAGCTGAGGGGAATCATTTGATTTCAGACTGTATGAATCGAGGCGCATCCGATTATTTAAAGAAACCGGTACGCACCTCTTTTTTGAAATCTGTGGTTAGAGACATTTTAGACACTGTTGATATTACAAAACAGAGTTTACCAAGAGCGATGTATGAGATGGCAAGGCGAAAATCAACGGCAGATCTTATCATCTCAACTGATTTAGGCATCGGAAATATCAAGTATAAATTTGGGAAACTTATCGAAGCATCATTTTTAGGGAAAACTGGAATTAATGCCGTTGATCTTCTGAAGGAAATTCAAAAACTTAAAATTGATGTCGAACATCGATAGTCTTACTTCGTTAACCCTTTCTTTTGAACCGCTCCAACCGAAAGATTTTGCTACACTCAGAGCTTTAGCAGATTGTATTTGGAAGGTGCATTATCCCGGAATTATCTCAATGGAACAAATCGAGTTCATGTTAGAGAGAAACTTTAATGATGACAAGATTCTTTTGGAGTTATCACAAGGATTTATTTATGAATTAATGATACTTAATGGGGAAGCCGTCGGATATACTGCCTACCGCTTTGAAACTGAATCGCAACGCGTTTTTTTGAGCAAGATGTATTTGCTTGTTGAGCTTCACGGCAAGGGATTAGGGCAACAAGCGCTATCTCATGTTTTAGCGTATGCAAAGGAACAACATGCCTCTTCGGTCTATCTCTTCGTAAATAAAAAAAATGAAAAAGCGATTCTTGCTTACCAACGATTTGGCTTTAAGAAAAATCGTGAATTAATCACACAGATTGGAGGAGGTTTTGTGATGGATGATTTTGAGATGACCTTTCAGTTTTGAATCAAATAGGAACAGAAACGACTCTTAAGGATGAACTTCCGTCGTTTCAAATTGTTCCTTCGGGTTCTTCTCTAATGCTTTCATTGCCGCATCTGACACCTTTCTTCTTACTCCACGAATGGCATTGTTAAGAGAATTCGGATAAACTCGATTGGTCAGTAATACGATTGCAACTTTTTTAATAGGGTCGATCCAAAAACTTGTACCTGTGTAACCTAAATGGCCAAAAGTTTTGAGGGTCATATAGCGACCGGCTGATGTTTTTTCGTTATTCGATTTCATATCAAACCCTAAAGCTCTTTCGCCCAGAACGGTGTCTCGTGTTGTAAATCGTTTTACTGTTGTGGGCTCAAAGATTTTTACTTTTTTCACTTTTTTTTCAAGCGAATCATAAACCGTTGCAATTCCTTCATCAAGGAGCATCGTGCATATGCTCAGAACTGATTTCACATCGCCAAAAAGTCCTGCGTTCGCCGAAATCCCGCTCAATTTTGCCGAAGTTGGATCATGAACTAGGGGGCGCTCAAAAGACATTTTCCAAAGCGTATCTTTTTCAACAGGCGCAATAACAACGCCAGCGAACTGATTCAACGCACCTGCATGAAACCCAATTCGGTTCAATTTCATTGGCCTTGCAATCTGTTCATCAAAACAATCACTGAGATTTTTGCCGTAAATTTTCTCAACAATTTTCCCAAGCAAGACAAAATTAATATCACTATAAATGGTGGTGTCACCCGGATTTCGAAATAAAGAATCTTGATAAATCGCATTTAGGACTTTTTCCGTGGTATTGAGCGTATCGTGATATCTTCGAAAAGCGACAAGGCCGGAACTATGTGTGAGCAATTGTCGGATTGTAATTTTACCCTTACTGCCAGCATTTGCTTGCGGGAGAAATTGACCTAGAGTATCTGATAACCGGATTCGATTTTCTTCATAAAGTTTCATTACAAGAAGTCCTGCGGTTAAGGGCTTTGTAACTGAGGCAAGGTCAAAGACCGTTTCAATCGAAATTGGAGATGCTGAAGAATCATAGGTTGCTTTTCCAAAAGACTCCAAAAACACCGTTCTGCCATTCTTTATGACTCCAACAACCCCACCGGGGAATGCCCTTTCCGCAATGGAAACATTCATTACAAGGCGAAGTGAATCAAACCGGTTGTTACGATTGAATTTCTTTTGTGATTTCCTAGATTTTTGATGAGGTTTAACTTGAGCTTCACCAATTTCAGTGAAAAGAAAAGTAAAAGAAGATAAGAGGAGGAAGGTAATCGCGAAACGCATCAGATTTGTTTGATATGATGAAAAATTTGGCAAAGAACGACGCTGATCTTGGTAACATATAGGCATAACACATTTAGCCTCTTGACCTCTCGTAAAATTCAGATTTGTAGGATAACGTTGGCAATTGAACCGTAAATACAGACCCTTTCATTTTTCCTTGTGATTGCAACCAAACTTTTCCATTGTGGAGTTCGACAAGTTGTTTGACGATATACAACCCAAGCCCAGTACTCGATTCGCCGCCGGTTGGTCTTGAGGATAACCTTTGAAATCTCATAAATGCGCGTTTCATATCCGTTTCAGAAAATCCTTGCCCTTCATCTTGAATCACAAGAAGTATATATCTATTGTTGTCTGTTGGGTCATTTTCAGGAGAAGAGTCGCCGACTGATTGAGTTAAACGCACTTCTATACTTTTACCGTAAGGACTGTATTTAATTGCATTAATGACTAAGTTTTCAAATATTTCACGAAACCTTTCGCGATCGATGGGAGCAATACAATCCGGCTCTGTTTTAAGAGAGATCGTTTGACCTTTTTGAGCAGCAAGTGGAGCCAGATTAATTGTCATTTCTTCAACAAATGCACTGACATCCGTTCTCACACGATGTATTTCTAACTTACCAGCGTCGATAGATGATGTTTTTAATAAATCATCTATAAGACGAAGCATTCGTTTTGAAGAGGCTTCAATGAACCCTGAATGTTTTTGGACAAACTCTTTATCAGCCGGCATTTCATTGATTAATTGCGAAAAGCCTAAGATACTATTCAATGGTGCGCGTAAGTCGTGGGCAGCGATTCCAAGCAATTCACTTTTGAAGGTATTTGCTTCATCTGCAACCTTCTTTTGGAGTGCAAGTTCGTTATTTCGCTTTTGAAGCAATTCTGCAACTTTTCGTCGTTCACGAACTCGGTAAAATAGAAGCGCAACCAATGCAGAAATCAACGCTAAAAGAAGAATCAAACTATTTCTCCAAAGTACTTGATTTTCCTTATCTCGGCGAAGCAATTCGTATTTATTTCTTTCCTTTTCAATTTCATAATCTGTTTGAAGTTCAGCAATTCGCTTTCGAGAGACATCATTAAAAATTGAATCTTTCGAAACAATGTATCGCGATTGAAATTGAAAAGCTTCTTTGAACTGATTTTTTTTCTGGTAAGAAGTTGCAAGGATTTTACTAGCATTCTTTATCCCATCAAGATTTCCGACGTGCTCAGCATTTTGTAGAGAAATTGTTGCATAAATAATTGCTTGATCCAAATTATTTGAGCGCTCTTCAACTCGCGCCAGATTCAAATACCCGTAAGCCAATTCATCAATAAACTTATGCTTATTGGATAAATTTATTGATCGATCTAAAAACTGCCGTGCTTCTCTTAAGCGACCCAATTCGATAAGTACATTTCCTATTTCATAACATACCGTTGCAATTCCGCGCGTATCGGAATAACCTTCTCGCAAATTGAGTGCCCGTGAATAATCATACAATGCTTTCTCAAATTGTCGCAATTCATTATAGACTCTGCCCGTGTTTATGTAGATGTACGCAAGGATTTGAGGATTTTTGAGCGGCTCCGCTTTTTCAAGAGCAAGTTGAAAGCTTGTTAAAGCTTTTTCATATTTCTCTTGATAAATATAAATGTTTCCAATGTTGATATGTGAGTATGCAACCCTTTCAGAATCGGCAGTCGCTTCTGCAATTTTAAGTGCTTTGTAATAAAGCTCTAGCGCTTTCGAAAGATTGCCTAAGTTTCTCCACGCCACTCCCAAAAAGCTGAGCGCGGTAGTCTCTCCTTTAGAATAGCCTAAAACCTTCGCGAGTTCAAGTGCGCTTTCACCGTATTGAATCGAACGAATGGCGAGTTCACCTCGATATTCCCAAGCCAATTGATTTAAGACATCTACCCTTTCTTTTCCACTCACGTTTTCAAGTCGATTTTGAAGACTATCGATTATTTGTGATGTACTTTTAGGGTCAGAGGCTTCAGCTTCGATTCCAAAATTGAGGAATATGATAATCAACAAAATCTTATGTATTGCGCAACTTCCGCGGATCATAGAATTTTAATTAATTTCGTTTTACCGTCTCAAAATAGGAAGAATCGCCGAATAAAACTCTTTGAATTGCTTCAACACATCTGCTTCAGAGTTCAATATTGATAGTGGGAGGCGTTTTGTAATCTTCAAAAAACTTGAGGATTTCACATTGTGAATCAATTCATTTTTTTCAATTTGACTAAGAATAATCTCACCATCTTTTTTCCAATTCCATAGTTCATTCACTCCTACTCCGCAATTAAGGTTTTGAAGCATTTCAAATTGATTCTCAAAACGAGTTATTGCTTTCGCAAGATAATCTCCTTGGATTATGACCGAGAAAATCCAACTATTTCCAAACCAACACATCGTTCTGAAGGTAAAGATGTTTTTTTGGCTGAAGTATTTTGGATAATCGAGCAAGACATAAGGAAATCCTTCATAATTTTCTCCTTTTGCAATCTGGCCTTTATAAAAGTCGGTTCCTTCAGGAAAATCCAAATCAATTGGATTAATAAATAGCTTTGCATTTTCTCGAAGAGATTCAAAGAGCGTTTTAAGTTTTTCGGTTGCACTGACTTTCGTTTCAAAAAAAATTTGATTTTCGAGCAATTCAATTTCCCTTGCTGTTAACATTACGATGTTTGTTGTGTTTTTTCTTCAGCCTGTTTTTCATCGGGGATGACCTTAAAGAACTCTCTACGAAGAATTTCTTGCTGTTCAAGAATCGTTATCGCCGAAATGTCAAATTGCTTCAAAAGCAAAGAAAAAATCTGAATTGATGATTCAAACTTCTCAGTAATTACCGAGCTCGCACCTGCTTTGTAGAGCAAAGGAACATCAGACATTTGTCTTGTTCGAACAATAATAAATGAATTTGGATTCAATTCACGAATTGCGGAAATGCACTCTGCCGATTCCTTAAGCCCTGAAATACAAATAGCGATGGCATCGGCTTTATCCGCGCCCAACTGTGAAAGTCGTTGTATATCCTTTGCTTCACCAATAAAAATATTCTTGAATCCTTCTTTCCTAGCAGTTTCAACTTGTTTACGAGATTTTTCCAAAACTACATGTCTTACATTCGTCGCCATCAAAACCGCACTGATGTTACGACCGCTTTCGCCATAACCAACCACCACCACATGTGGCTTTATTTCAGCAGCATCTTGGTTTGGTGCGAACTCATCGTACTGAAGTGAAGCAATTTTATCTGCCTCAGGGTGACTTCCGTCTTTTCTCAATGGTATGAATTCGAGTGCGGGAGCTAATCTTTCTGCAACACGTGGTGCAACCGCAATAAGGGCAGGTGTTACAATCATTGTAATTACAATAACTGCCAAAGTCCCTTGAAAAATCTCGGGGTTGATGACTTCATTTTTCAAACCAAGTTCCGCCAATACAAACGAAAACTCTCCAACTTGAGCCAATGCAATTCCGGCAATCAATGCAATCCGTAAAGGGAATCCTAACAATACACCAACGGTTGTCGCTAAAGTTGCATTAATGATTAGAACCACAAGTGAGAGAACTACATAGAGTGGTAAGTTAATTACTTTTATATCGAGTAATAAACCGACAGAAACAAAGAAGATGCTTGTCAGAGCATCACGAAACGGGGTAAGGGTTTCGGAAATTTGATGACTTTCGTCGGTGCTCGAAATAATCACACCGGCTATAAATGCACCCAATGCTAAAGATAACCCGGCGAGTGAAGTCAGATACGCTGAACCGAAACAAAGCAATAATGCGCCTAAAACAGCAATTTCTTTCGCATGCAACGCACTGACTATCTTAGCGAAGTAGGGCATAAAAAAGCGAAATCCACCGATAATTGCAATTGCGAACACAACCAACAGCCCCAATTCCTTCATTAAACCTGTAAATGATGTTTCACTGGATGGATTTAAGAGATTAATCCCAATCATCATCGGAACAACAGCGATATCCTGAAAGATGAGAATGCCTAATGCGATTTTCCCGTGCGGTTGGTTGAGCTCCCCTCGATCGTCAAGTAGTTTAAGACAAATCGCTGTGCTGCTCAAGGCTAACGCCATTCCTAAAAAAACAGAGGTTCTCCAGTTACTTTCTACGCCAAAAAGCGGGAGAAGCCAAAATGCCAAGATGCCAATTCCGATTACAGTTAATATTACTTGAAAAGCCCCACCAAAAAGAACAATATTTTTTAGTTTCTTGAAATCTTCAACCGAAAACTCAAGCCCAATTGCAAAAAGAAGCAAGACCACACCAAGTTCAGCTAATGTAGAGATGAGTGTTACATCACTGACGATTTTTAATCCGGTATTCCCAACCATTATTCCCGTGACAATAAGACCAATAACCGGAGGAAGTTTGATTTTTTGAAAAATTAATACCACAACCACTGCAAGAGCAGAGATTATGACAAGGTCTTGAAGAAAATGGAAATCGTGCATCGTGTTTCAATTTGTACTTCCTTCAACCTTCATTTTAGTAAGGGAATTCCCGAATGATGCGAAATAACTCTGTTAGAATATTTGTTTGAGGGCTCAGTTATTTATCAGTTGGGGAAGTAATCAGTTAGGGAAATAATCGGTTAGGGAAAAAAAGCCGTCGAAGACGGCTTTGCGATGTGGACAGGGAGGGAATCGAACCCCCGACACAAGGATTTTCAGTCCTTTGCTCTACCGACTGAGCTACCTGTCCAATTGAAAAACATCTATTTATATTTGTTGCTTTTCAAAAAGGACTGCAAATATAGCAGTTGAACTTGTAAAAGAAAAAACTCTTAAAAAATTTTCAACCAAAGGGTTCAATGGACGCTTTTGACTTGAGACAACTTAATTTCTTTCACATTAAACCACATTCACCTTAATAATTTTAGCTAAGTGAAGAAAAAAGTTGAAAATTCAAGTGCATTTTTGCTTATTGAATTGATGGTATTCCAAAAGGAATTTTCGGTCATGCAATTTTATCAATCCTAACTTTGAGTCAATGAACAAATTTGAGCATGAACAGGCGAAAGAGAACAGTCTTTTCTTCTCTTCTTCAATAGATGGAGATGGATTTGAGAAGGCTATTTCAGGAAAGCCGGATGATGAGCGCTCATCGTGCGGGGTGGGTTTTGTGGTAAATCTAAATGGTGATGCACTTCATGATACCTTAAAAGCCGGATTGCTAGCACTTCGATGCGAAGAACACCGCGGTGCTTGCGGCGCAGATCAAATTTCAAGTGATGGTTCCGGAATTATGACAGATATTCCATTCGAATATTTTGGTTATGAAAAGGGCTCTGTTGCTATTGCGATTCTTTTTATTCCGCTTGATCTTGAAGGACAGCGAATAGCGCTCAAAATTTTTGCAGAAACATTTGGTTTTTTAGGGCTTGAAGTGACCGAATTTCGTGATGTGCCCATCAATGCGGAAGTTCTTGGAAAGGAGGCGTTACGAACAATGCCTGCAATCAAGCAGGTGGTCATTGCTCGGCCGAATCATTGCCGAACCGATGCGTCTTTCAATCGCTTGCTTTATACCGCAAAGCAAATTACCCGAACGAAAGTAAAAGAATATGGTTTAAGTGAATTTTATTTTGCCTCGCTATCGACGAACACCATCGTTTACAAGGCTTTGACAAAGGGTGACCAACTCGATCAATTTTATCTCGATCTTCAGAACCCAAAGTTTAAGACGCGATTTGTCATGTTTCATCGCAGGTTTAGCACCAATACGCGTACAGCTTGGGATAAAGCACAGCCATTTCGTGTGATTGCTCATAATGGGGAGATAAACACAATTGCCGGAAATCGATCTTGGTCATATTCTCGCGAAAAATCTTTAGGGCTTGGCGCAGATGAATTGCTCACGCATCACGGAATCAGCGATACAGGAAGTATGAATGAAATGGTGGAGGCACTTCTTTACCGAAGCTCAATACCACATATCGAAGATATCTTAGCAATTATGATTCCACCGGCGGCCTCGAAAAGCCCATTTTATAAATTTTGGTCGCGCGCAATGGAGCCTTGGGATGGGCCGGCATTTATCACTTTTGCCGATGGGCAAAAAGTCGGAGGACGCTTGGATCGGAATGGATTTCGCCCGTGCCGATGGGCAAAAACGACCCGTCACTTTTTTGTCAGTTCCGAAGCAGGTTCTTTTGACCTTGATGAATCAAAAGTGCTTTCAAAAGGCACACTACAAGCGGGAACAGGCGTAACGGTCAATCTTGAAACCGGCGAAGTGGATTTTACAGACCCAAGCGACTCCTCATTGAATCGTGATGCGAACTTTGATGCAAAACTCACCCCGATTCAATCCTTAAAGCTTGACGATGCGCCAAGGCATCTCAGCAAAATGCGCCTCTTTGGTTATACAGAAGAGGATTTGCATAAAATTCTCGCTCCGATGATTACAACCGGTAAGGAACCCATTGGATCTATGGGTGATACGGCAAGGCCGGCAATCTTATCAAAAGAGCCTCGTGCCTTTTTCGACTATTTTTATCAAAATTTTGCGCAAGTCACGAACCCACCGGTTGATTATTTACGTGAAAGCACCGTCACGGATCTTTCAATTTACTTGGGGAAAAAGCCCAATATTTTTTCGCCGCAAGAATTAATCCCACCCCCGCCGGCCATAGAGTTGAGAAGTCCTTTACTATCACTTTCACAAATGGCCTATTTACAGTCACTTGTCTCTATTGGATTAATCGAATCGCGACGGGTTGAAAAGGGGCTTACGGCTTATGAATTGGATATCACTTTCAAGCGAAGTGAAGGTGAGATTGGGTTTAAGTCAAAATTGGCTTCTTTGCAGGCAGACGCCGTTAAAGCCACACAAAAAGGGGCTTCAATTCTCATCCTTTCCGACCGTTCATCTGACTATGAACATCCACCGATACCAAGTCTATTGGCGCTTCGCGCAGTCATTAAAGCAATGAATGCATCGGGAGTAAGGCTTGACGCATCGCTCGTGATTCACACGGCTGAGGTTCGGAACACGCATCAGCTCTCATGCCTTATTGGTTTTGGTGCGGCGGCGGTGTGCCCTTATCTCGCACTTGAGATAGCGAGATACCAACCCATAGAGAAAACGGCCAAGCTTGGTTCTGATGAAAAGGAAAAAAACCTCATTAAAGCTTTTGAATCCGGACTGTTAAAAGTCATGTCGAAAATGGGAATATCAGTTGCAAAGAGCTATCAAAGCGCGCGGCTTTTTTCTGCGATTGGTATCGGAAAGAAACTTGCCTCCGAATATTTTGTTGACCTTTACAGCCCAATTGGAGGCATTGAGATTAAAGATTTAGTGGAAGAAATTCTTCATAATACTTTCACTACAACCTCATCTCAGTTCTCAGAAAAGTTAATTCATACTTATCAATTCAAAGAACACAATAAAGGTCTTTTGGGTGAAAAACATTCAATGACCAATGCACGATCAAAAGTCATTCATCGAATTGTGAGAGAAAAAAATCTCTCGCTAAATTCTTCAATGCTTTATGAGGAATATTTGAAACAAGGCGAAGCGGATGAGCCTATAAATCTGCGCCATCTTTTCGATTTGAAAAAGCAATCGCATACCGTTTCAATTGAATCGGTTGAACCGATCAAGCATATCACTTCTACGTTTGGCTCAGGAGGAATGTCTTTTGGGGCAATCAGCGCTGAATCTCAACGGGATTTATTTGATGCAATGCGGCAAGTTGGCGGGAGAAGTAATAGTGGCGAAGGCGGTGAAAACCCTTATTACTTTAAAGAAGGCATTTTTGCTTCAACAAAACAAATTGCTTCGGCAAGGTTTGGTGTAACAGCCGAATATTTGGTTACTGCAAATGAAATACAGATTAAAGTTGCTCAAGGGGCTAAGCCCGGTGAAGGCGGGCAACTAATGTCGGTGAAAGTAACTGAGGATATTGCCAAAGCAAGACATGCTTTACCGGGGATTGACCTCATTTCTCCGCCTCCATTACATGATATTTATAGTATTGAGGACTTAAAGGAATTGATCTATGAATTGAAGCAAACGCATCCCAAAGCGAAAGTCAGTGTGAAATTGGTTTCAGGAGCGAACATCGGGACAATCGCTGTTGGTGTGGCGAAAGCAGGAGCAGACATCATTCAGGTTAGCGGCGCGGATGGTGGAACGGGAGCGGCTTCGCTATCTTCAATGAAACACGCCGGCTTGCCTTGGGAAATCGGACTTTTAGAGGCGCATCATGCTTTGGTTGAGAACGGCCTTCGAGAATCCATTATCTTGCGAACAGACGGTGGGCTTTCAACAGGGAAAGATGTTGTCTTTGCGGCAATCTTGGGTGCGGAAGAATATGATTTTGGGAAGCTCTTACTTGTCGCACAAGGCTGTGTAATGGCAAGAATTTGCGAAACCAATACCTGCCCAACGGGAATCGCAACACACGACCCGAAATTCAAAGCCAAGTATAAAGGAAGTGCGGAGCATGTTGTTTCTCTCTTGGAAATTATTGCAGAGGATGTTCGTCGTCACCTGTCACTTTTGGGACTGAAAACTTTGAAGTCGGCGATTGGCAGAACAGATTTGCTCATCTTAAACCCTAAAGCCAAGTCGCTAATTGAATCACGAAATCTTGATCTAAGTTTTTTTCTAAAAAAGGGTCTTGAGGTTTTTCACCGAGAACAGAGTTTGTATTTAGAAGGGGTCAATCCATTAAATCAATCTGTGTTGAACGATTGCGCTTCATCGATTCCCAATGAATCAAACATTTCAGCATCTTATTCAATTTTGCCTACCGATAGAGCAATTCCCGCCACCCTAAGCGGTGAGATCGGAAAGTATGTCAGTTCAAAGCGTTTAGCAAAAGGTTTTGCCGACGAATCAGTATCATTTGGCGGTAACATTTCACTCTCATTTACTGGAAGCGCGGGTCAAGGATTTGGGGTTTTTATGCCTCAGGGGCTTACCATTCGATTAGCCGGAGAAGCCAATGATTCCGTATGTAAAGGAATGTCGGGCGGGAAATGTGTCATTGTTCCTCATCCGAAAGCCTCGTTTACAGCAGAGGAAAATGTCATTATCGGAAATTGTGCGCTTTATGGGGCAACCGGCGGAACGCTCTATGTGCACGGACATGCAGGAGACCGATTTGCCGTTAGAAACAGCGGTGCGACTGCCGTTGTAGAGGGGGTAGGCCTTCATGCCTGCGAATACATGACCAACGGTAGAATTGTAATTTTAGGTGAAGCTTCGGGGAATATCGGCGCGGGTATGACCGGTGGAGAATTGTTCCTCTTTCGAAACTTCCAGCAATTCATCAATTATGACTATTTGCAAAACACCCCATTTGACGATGCCGATGAATCTCGTTTGATTTCATTACTTACCGATTATCTCACCGAGACCGGTAGTACAACCGCTAAACAAATCTTAGCAGACTGGCAGAAATCGAAATCGCTTTTTACCAAATATTTGCCAATCGCTTTTGCAAAAAAGAAATTGGAAGAAACTGAAATAATAAAGTTGAATTAAATCTATTGGTTAAAAAGGGTTCATCGCACTTCCACTCAACCAAAGTGTTTGAAATATTTTTTTCCAGATGCAATCTCTTTCAGCTTGCTAAGGCTAAGACTCTTCGACCGGATGCTAAGGAGCGATAGGATAACTGTTGCGCTGGTTCATTTTTGCTTAATGAGTGAAACGCTTCTCCTCGAACCTTAAAACCCCAAGCATCGGCAGCGGTTCGAATGAGCGCTTCTTCATTGCGGTGAATTTCCCCGTCAATTTTTGCGACCCCAAGCAAGTCATTGATAATAATTTTGAGTTTACCTCGAGATAAAATGGTGGACAGTCTTGTAATGATTCGAACGATTTCTTGTCCAAGTGTGCCTTCTTCATCGCACTTATCCGTAGCGCGTTTAGCAAAATGAAGCAAATCATCCATTTCATGATCAATGTATCCATCGCTCCATACATTCAGAACCAAGCGGATTGCTTCTTTTTCAGCATTGTTTAGTTTACCATCGGCGTGGGCTGCCAATGTCATGTATAGAAAGGCTAAATCTTCGATAAATTCGCGTGAATATTGCATATAAGATTAAAGTGTTTTGTTAGAGATTTGCCGGAATGGCATACTAAGAAATCATTAAAGAACGACGGTGATGCTGAAAATGCTTCCAGAAGAGCCATTGATTGCTTATACTTTGTAAGTAAAAACTTCGCCTTTGCTCAGTCCATTACATCAATGCCTTTATGACGCCTTTTCAGAGAACTCATTATCCTAACGGTAAATTGGCGGTTTGGGTTTCTGCACTTTTCGAAGTTGTGGTCTGTATCATCATTTTTGCTCTATTAAGTGTGACCGAGAGCAATGCGATTGAAGTAAAACGCAAGATTACTCAGTATTCGCACCGTTTTTGGACTTTGGACGATGGGTTGCCTCACAATACCATTCGTTCAATTCTTCAAACCCGCGAAGGCTTTTTGTGGCTGGCAACCTTTGAAGGGCTGGTACGGTTTGATGGGACAAATTTCACCTATTATGACCGAAAAAACACCCCTGCTATAAAAAATAACGGAATCATTTCACTTGCAGAATCCGGCGATGGAAGCTTATGGATTGGCACCAATGGCGGTGGATTAGTTCGATATAAGAATGGTGAATTTATTTCTTACACTGCGCTTCAAGGGCTGACTTCGAATTACATTTATGCATTATGTTCAACGAAAGAGGGTGACTTATGGGTAGGAACCAACGGCTCTGGCGTTATGGTTTTATCTCCCCAACAAGATTCCTTGGTGGTTAAACATCGATTCAACGAACTTAACGGATTGCTTAGCCCCTACATTTCCTCAATCATACAATCAAAAAATGGAAATATTTGGGTTAGCACTTCGGGAGGGGGCATTCATTCCTTTAATTCCTCCTCAGGGAATTTCACTCCAATTCCTTCTACCAATAATGCCTACAATCCATTCGTAAACACAATTACCGAAGCGACAACAGGCGAACTCTGGCTTGGGACTGAAAATGGCGTTTACCTTTATCATCCTCAAAAGGGTTTTCAAAAAAGGCTTGGGATTGAAGATGGGCTGCTCGATTTATCCATTCGTTTGGTTTATGAAGATCAGGATTCAACGCTTTGGATTGGCTCTTATGGCGGCGCCTTAAGCCGGTTTAGAAATGGGAAGATTGATTCTTTTTTAACCGATGATGGATTGACAAGTAAATCAGTTCTCTCCGCTTTAGAAGACCGCGAAGGGAATCTTTGGATTGGAACCAATGGCGGGCTTAATCAATTTTCAACCGGCAAATTTCAAGCAATCACAAGAAAAGAAGGACTTGCCGATAATTATGCACGCTGCGTTCTTCAAACCAAAGATGGAGCAATGTGGATTGGCAGCGAAAGCGGTCTGACACGAATTCAAGGCGATGACTACAGGGTTTTCACCAAAAAAGATGGATTAAAAAGTGACTATGTTTTTTCCTTATTTGAACAAGAGGACGGCACTCTCTGGGCAGGAACAAATGGCGGAATTGCTATACTCAGAAACGATAAGATATCAACCCTGACAACAGAAGACGGGCTTTCACACTCACGAGTCAATGCAATTCTCGAAGATCGGGAGGGTCGCTTTTGGATTGGAACCAATTCAGGATTGAACCTTTATAATAACAGCCAATTTTTATTGCTTGGCAAATCATTTGGTTTGGATAATGCGTTTGTTTGTGCGCTTTTTGAAGATTCTTACGGTAGAATTTGGATTGGCTCATCGCTTGGGCTTCACCAGTTTGAAAAAGGTGAACTCAAATCAATCGTCCCTAACAATGGGCTTTCTACCAACACGGTATTTTGTTTTTTTGAAGATGAAGAAAAAAATGTTTGGGTTGGAACTTCGAATGGCTTATGGAAATTCACCGATGGAGCGAGAGTAGCCGCATTGACAATGCAGGATGGGCTTCCGGAAGGGAACATCTTTAGAATCTTGAATGATGATCTCGGATACTATTGGCTTTCAAACGGAAAAGGGATTTATAGAGTCGCTGTAAAAGATCTCAATGAATACATCGCAAAAAGATTGAGTTCGATACCGATGTCATTTTTCAATCGGTCAGATGGGATGAAAAGCTCACAATGCAATGGGGTTTCACAACCGGCCGGTTGGCGTACACAAAATGGACAGCTGTGGTTTCCAACGACAATGGGCGTTTCTTATGTCAACCCTTTGAATCTTAAAATCAATCACCTTCCTCCTCCTCTGATGATCAACAACTTGGTCATTAATTACGATGCCATTCAACTTCCAGCGGAACGCCTATCAAAACTTAGCCTAACGCCGGGTAAAGAGCGATTTGAGTTTCATTATAGTGCCCTAAGTTTTCTAGCCCCCGAAAAAGTTCGGTTTAAGTATCGACTCGAAAATTTTGATTCTGATTGGATTGATGCGGGCACAAGGCGAGTGGCCTATTACACGAATCTTCCTCCCGGCGACTATCGATTCATTGTCATTGCTTGTAATAACGATGGAATTTGGAATGATTCAGGCGCCTATTTTGAATTTTCTCTTGAACCCTATTTCTATCAAACAAAATGGTTCTTACTCTTTTCAGTTGTTGGGTTAATTCTATCTGGTATCGCTGTGAATGGTTTTAGGGTTTCAAGGTTAAAGAAACGTGAAGCCTTTCTTGAAAAAACGGTTCAAGAAAGAACTTTAGAATTGAAATTAGAACAAGAGAAAACACTGTTAACCCTCAAAGAACTTGAAATCTCGCAACGAGAAACAGAGCAGCAACGAAAGATTGCCGAAGAAGCGAATCAAATGAAATCGGAACTTCTTGAAATCGCTGCCGGAGATTTACGCGACCCTTTGAATTCCATTCAGCAGTTTTCGGATTTGCTTTTGGAGGATAAAGTCCAACCTCAAATGAAGTCACAATTTCTTAAACTCATACGTGACTCTGCATACCGAATGTCCACAATTATTACGGACATCTTGAATGCCAACGCAGTGGAGACCGGTTCATTGAAAATCAATTTTAGACCGATTGGGTTAAAGAAGCTTGTTGAACTCACCGCATTGAAGTATCAAATGGAATTGTCGTCTAATAGTCAAATACTTGATATTGATGCCCGAACTGAAGGTGTTGTTAAAGGCGATGAAGACCGTTTGAAAGAGATCATTCAAAATCTTCTGAGCAATGCAATGAAATTTTCGCCTCCCAATACGCTGATCCGAATAATTTTATATGAAGAAAACAACAAGATTCGAATGGAATTTCACGATGAAGGGCAAGGACTAACACAGGAGGATCTTGAACGGCTATTTTTGAAATTTCAAAAACTGAGCCCAAAACCTGCAGATGGCGGGCGTTCGGTGGGAATCGGCCTATCAATTGTCAAACGATTGGTTGAGATGCAAAACGGCAAGATTACCGCTCAAAGCAAAGGGAAAAATCGTGGCAGTTCATTTATCGTTGAATTCCCAAAATATCTTAATTCCCCAGCCTGATTCTTCATTTTAGTAATCTTGTCACTTCTTTGTTTTTCTCCTCACTGAGACCGTCTTCCATTTCCAATATTTTTTATTCATTTTGTTTTGGGACATTCAATGCGAATTCTTGATTAAAGAATTGAATTTAAATTCGCCCTTTTCTTTTTCTCTTTTAGGTAAATGCTTGCTTTGTTCAAACGAAATGAATTAATTAATCTGGAATTCTTTAGGTTTAACCTGAAAGTATAATTTAATTTGACTTTAACGGCTCTTCATTCTTTCTTTCATTTAACACAAAAGTTATGGGATTTATACAGGAGTTTAAGACCTTCGCGATGCGCGGAAATGTAGTTGATCTTGCCGTTGGTGTGGTGATCGGTGGCGCATTTGGAAAAATTACCAATTCGCTTGTCAATGATGTTTTGATGCCGCCACTTGGCGTTATCATTAGCGGTATGGATTTTTCTAGACTAAAGCTGCGAATTGGCGGAACGCCGGATTCGCCGGTAACCATAAATTATGGCCTATTTATTGAATCCGTTGTTGATTTCACCATTATTGCCTTCGCCATTTTTCTTGTCGTGAAGGCGATGAATTCATTACGAAAATCTGAAGATGCCGCGCCGGCGGTCCCCCCTCCATTAACGAAAGACCAAGAACTTCTTTCAGAAATCAGAGACTTGCTTCATAAAAAGTAACCGACAAAACTTAAATCAATATGAAAAATAAGCGATTCACAATCTGCATATTCACCTTTATCGTACTTTCAATTTCGCTTCAATCAATTCGTATCTGTGCACAAGAAATGCCTGCCGATACCAGTTGGAAAACCTCAGGTGATTTTGGCGTAAATCTATCTCAAATCAGCCTCACCAATTGGGCCGGTGGAGGACAAAATTCAACGACTGTTATCGGACTTTTTAATTACAATTTTGTTTACGAAAAAGACAATGTAAAGTGGAATAATGTGATACAATTAGGGTATGGAGAAACCAAAGTTGAAGGCCAATCTTGGCGGAAAACGGATGACCGTCTCATCTTTCTCTCTCAACTTCATCATAAGTCTGCGATTCAACAGGTTAGTTATAGTGGAAGCGTCGATTTCAGAACGCAATTCACAGTCGGAAAAGATTATTCAAATTCAAGTGAACCCGTCATCTCAAATTTTATGGCTCCCGCATATTTATTAACCAATCTTGGTTTTGAATATGCTCCATCAGATTTTTTCACGGTTACTTTTGCGCCTCTGGGTGCGAGGACAATTTTTGTACTTGATAAAAATTTAAGTGATGTGGGTGCCTTTGGCGTGACTCCCGGCAGTTCAATATTATTTGAAGGAGGCATGAACTTAAATGCACTTTTCAAAAAGGATGTTTTTGAAAATGTTTTATTTCAATCGCGTCTCAATGTATTTGGGGCGTACACCCATCTTCAAACACTCGTTGTAATGTGGGAATCGCTATTGGTGATGAAAGTCAATAAATTCATCAATGTTACAGCAGCACTCGATGTATTTTATGATGAGAAGGTTGTTGTTCAACGAAGCGATGGAACCGTAGGTCCTTCAACCCAATTACGTAATCTTTTTGCTCTTGGGATTCTCTATAAATTCTAAGTTGCTGCTAAGCCCAATAAAAGACGCAAATAAGCGGCTTTTATTATTTGGCAGTAAACTGATTCTCTTTAAATTGATTGAGTTTTCTATCAATTTTATAGTGCTATGAACGATTCAATCTTAGAGTTTTTGGCTCAGTTTCACCGAAATAATCATCTAAAAAATACTGACTTTTCCTTATTGCTTGAAGATGAAAATTTCAAGGCTTCCTTAGAATCTCTTTTACTTTTAAGCGAAGAAAGCTTAGTGTATTCAGCCCGAAATGAAAACGGGAATTGGGTTCATGAATTTCAAATTGGTACAATTCAAAAAACACTTGGATTACCCCCTAATAGTCACTCAACAACGGAAGATTGGCATGAGATAATTCATCCCGATGATTTTCAAATCTTAGATAAAAGTGCTCAAGATTCATTCAAAGGTCAATCTGGCGAGTATGTATTAAGGTTAAAAGCACAGAACAATTTTTTTGTTGACTTTTTAGATCGACGAAAAGTTTTGTGTGATGAAACTGGAAAGCCAATTCGTCTCTTAGGAAGACTGATACCTCTTTCCACAAAAAAACAATTTCCAGATGAAGCAAGTCGCGAAGATTACTTTCAAGTCATATTTGAAGAATCTACAGAAGCTAAGTTCATTGTTAATCTCGCTTCAAACCTGATTGAAAACTGTAATAATAGAGCAGTCGAGTTATTTGAAGTTGATAGCAAGAATGACTTGATTGGATCGCTTGGGATGCGTTTTCAAAAATATCCTTTCACGGAAAAGGAAGTTGAAGAAATTTGGTTTAATCTGAATGGCAATAAGCCTTGGGCAGGAGAGCTGGAATATATCTCTGCAAAAGGAACTCCCTTTTACGGAGGAATCACAATTAAGAAAATATCCATTAATTCAAGAGCGTTTCTTCTGGTTCGTGTCTTTGATATTACAGCGCTCAAAAAAGCGGAAGAAAAAATCAAACAGAGTGAAGAAAAACTTTCGTGGCTATTAAATGCCCTTCCCTTTTCAATAAGTCTTTATCAAGAAAAGCAACTTCTTTTTGCTAATCGTGCATTTGCTGAAAGCAGAGGTATCCCTTTCGATATTGAAGAAATCAGACGGATAAAATCTCTCCAACATTTACCTGAATATACTTTGATTCATGAAGACGATCGTAATGCCTTTATGGAAAAACTCCCCTACTATCGAAAAATGATTGATGAAGGCGATTTGGTCAAGGTTGAGCGGCGAATCAGAAAGTATGAACAAAATGACTTTTTGTGGTATGAGTGTACCATTTTTAAGGGAATTTATGTTGATGGAAAGGCAATGGTTGTAGAAGTTGATATACCAATTGACGACCGGAAAAAAGCAGAAGAGCGGATTTCGAAAAGTGAATGGCAATTTCGCTCCGTATTCGATAATGCCGCAGTTGGTATTGTCTTTGCTCAAGATAATCGAATCCTTAATGTCAACGCAGGATTTGAGGAAATAATTGGTTATTCAAAAGATGAGTTGATTCATCTTGATTGGAGGACAATCACTTTTTCTGAAGATCTTGAAAAGGAACTTCTGCTTCTCTCCGAAATGAGAGAGGGAAAGCGAAAAAATTATACCCTCGAAAAAAGGTTCATTCATAAAAATGGCTCAATTGTTTGGACCGAAATCACGGCATCAATGTTTTACGATGAATACGCTTCTCCACTGGGTGTTGTCGTCGCTAAAAATATTACGGCACAAAAGGAAGCTGAATCACTATTGAGAGAAAAGCAAAATCAGCTTCAATTGATATTTGATACTGTTTTTATCGGGATATGTTTAACCGATGAAACAGGAATGTTTATCGATGTTAATTCCTCATTCTGCAAAACTTATGGCTATTCCCGAGAAGAGCTTATCGGGAATCATTTTACGATACTTGTTCCTACCAAGGAACGACTTAAACTTTCGGGCATATACGAATCATTTATAAAGGGTGATATTCATTTTGGTGGAGAATGGATGCTCCTAAGGAAAGATGGGGAATTAAGACGGATTCATGTAACCTCCGGTCTTATTGATGGTGCCAAAGGAAGAAAATATAAAGTGACGACAGTTCAAGATATCACAGACCAAAAGCAAAATGAAGAGCAACTTTTTAGTAGAAATGCCCTTATTTCATCTTTAAGTGACGGACTTCCTGATGTGATGCTTTATCAATTTAAGGTTGATCAATACGGTAAAGAAGAATTTACTTTTGTTAGTAAGGGTGTTGAAAAAATCTCGCAAATTTCAGTTGAAGAAGCTTTAGGCTCACCCAATACTCTACATCAGCTGTTACTTCCTGAATCTCTTGATCGTGTCAATCGATTAACAAAAAAATCTCTTGAAACATTAGATGTTTTTGAAACCGTTATTGAAAAAAAACTAAGAGATGGAACTCAAAAATGGTCACTGATTCGCTCGGTGCCACGCAAACAAGAAAACGGCGACGTAATTTGGGATGGTGTTGAAATTGATATTACCAAACAACGACAGAATGAAGAGCTACTGATTCAAAGCAAGCAACTTTTGGAACAAACCGAAGAAATCGCGCAAATAGGTAGCTGGCGTTACAACCCTAAAACCAATGACTTGGAGTGGTCATCACAGGTTTATCGCCTTTATGAAGTTCCCTTTACTGATGGAAAGCTTTCACCAAATGAGATGTTCAACTTAGTTATTGAACCAAACGATGTTGAAACAATTGTTCGTTCTTCAATTGAAATGAAAAAGTCTTTTCAACTAAGAAAGAAAATTGTCACTTCAAGAGGCAATCAAAAATGGCTGGAGGTTTTTGGCAGCCCCATATTGAACGAAAAGGGAGAATTGATTTCTTACAACGGTTATATCCAAGATATTACAAGAGAAAAGGCAATTGAAGAAGAAAAGGAATTGATTTATCAGCAACTTCTTCAGTCACAAAAGATGGAGTCTTTGGGGGTACTGGCCAGCGGTGTTGCACATGAATTCAATAATATTCTAATGGGAATAATGGGGAATGCAGAACTGCTCCAACGCGATAATAGTCTAGAATCAAAACAAGGTATTCGTATTAAAACCATACAAGAAAACTCACTTCGTGCAGCGAATATTATTCGTCAAATGTTAGGATTTGCGCGTCAAGGCAAGAAGGAAAATATTGCAGTAAAAATCAGTGAATGCATTCGTGATGTTTCTCAAATGATTCTCCCGATGTTGGATAAGAGAATCACCCTTGAAACAGAGCTACCTTCTGAGGAACTCATTTTAGAAGGCGATAAAGGGCAAATCGAGCAAGTATTATTGAACTTGATGGTAAATGCTCGTGACGCCATTCTTGATTCGCTAAAACACACCAAACAAGCTGGAAAACTCTCTGTTTCTCTCTCCCGTGGCTCTATAAAAGAAGAGTATTGTGCGCAATTCGGTGTCTCCACGAATTCGGAATTCATTCAAATCTCGATTACCGATAATGGAATTGGCATTCCAATGGAAATTCGCGAAAAAATATTTGAACCTTTCTTTTCAACAAAAGAAGTTGGCAAAGGAACCGGCTTAGGTCTTTCAATGGTGTATGGGATTGTTAAAAATCATAACGGTTTCATTACTCTTGAAAGCACCCCCGGTGAAGGCACAACATTTTATCTGTATTTCCCTATTGGTTCCGAAAAACGACCATCTTCTTCAACACCCTTAACCACAGAGTCCTTAGGGTTTAAGAGAAGTAACATCTTAGTTATTGATGACGAGTTGCTCATTCGAAATTACCTTAAGGAAATACTTGAAGCGAATGGTCATCGTGTAACATTGTCTGCGAATGGGCGAAAAGCCATTGATTTGGTTGAAAATACCGGACGAGAATTTGACATCATCCTTCTTGATAAAAATATGCCTGTTCTCAATGGCGAAAAAACTTATGAATTGCTTCATTCCATACTTCCAAATGCAAAGTTCATATTAATGACGGGTTATCTTGATAAGAACGCACCCCTTTCTTCGCTGGAGACGGAACGATTTCAAATTCTTACGAAACCCTTCAGTCTTACAGAACTTTATTCTGTAATTAATTCCAATTGAATGCCGGCTTATTGCCCCGTTATTGATTTTTGTTTATTTGAATTGGCTTGATACCAATGAAATTTTTATCCCACTTATGACAGAAAAACTCAAGCAAGTACTTCGTGAGTCTTGCAAAAGCGAAGATGCCTTTGATAGAGTTCTCAAAACCTATGAAGAAGAAACTCAACTTGTTAAATCCAAGTTGAGTTTAGAGCAGGAGATGTACCATTCAATTTTCGATTCGGCAATTGTCGGAATTGGTTTGATGGATTCGAACTTTCAGATTCGAAGTATTAATCCTGCTTTTGAAATAATGCTTGAGTATTCAGAATCAGAAATTCTAAGAAAATCCCCCGCATTCTTTACCCATCCGGATGATTGGAAAGAGCAAGCGAATTATCTTGAAAAACTCTTCAACGGGGAAATCTCTAAATTCAGTCTCCCAAAACGCTATATCACCAAATCAGGGATAGAAAAGTGGGTTCGGATTCATGTTTCAACCTTTTTGACTGACCAAAATGAAAAGTGCTTCATTTCTGTTTCAAGGAAGATTACTGAAGAAAAACTGATTGAAGATCAGCTGAAAGAAAGTGAATTAAAATATCGGCAACTTGTTGAATCTATAACTGAATTTATTCTTATCTCAAAGCCGGATACAACCATAACATTCTCAAACAAAGCTTTGCAAAGTGCGCTAGGTGTCTCAGCCAGCGACCTTTTGGGAAAAAGATGGAAAGACTTTGCACAGCCCGATGACATTATTGACATAGAGAATAAAATTAAAGAATTGACTCCCTCTAATCCTTTCTTCAAAACCGAAAATCGAGATCTTCGGGGCAACGGAAAATTCGGGTGGACTCAGTGGGTCAATCTTGGGGTATTTGATCAGAATGACATGCTTTTAGAAATCCGTTCCGTTGGCCGAGACATCAACGATTTCAAAGAAGCCCAGTTAAAACTCATTGAATCCGAAACAAAGTTAAACGCGATTCAGAACTCAACCACCGATAGCCTTATCCTCATTTCAAAAGATCATAAAGTTTTAAGCATTAATAAAAAAGCCAGTACCGACACCGAAGCTATATTTGGAGAAAAAATTAAAGAAGGATATGATTTCAGAAAACTACTACCATTTTTTAAGCCTGAGGTAACAGATATTTATTACGCCTCATTCAATAATGCACTTCAAGGGGAAGTCGTTGATTTTGAATATGCGATTGACTTAGGGCCATTTAAGAATTGGTATCATTGGACTTACTTTCCTGTGTATGATACTCATGAGGAATTGATTGGCGTATGCTTCCGAACCATTGATATTTCAGAAAGAAAACAAATTGGACTTACCCTTGAAAAGCAGCAAACGCTTTTGCGGGAAACCGCCTCACTTGCCAAAGTTGGCAGTTGGGAATTCGATTTGAAAACAGAGGAAATCAACTGGTCTGAAGAGACCTTCAATATCTACGAAAGGCCGCTCTTTTTGGGTAATCCTTCATATCAAGACTTTCGCACGTTACATACTCCTGAACACATTTCTAAATTGGAAGAGCTTATTTCCTCATCAATAAAACACTTGCGACCCTACACCTTTGAGTCCACCATTTATTGCAAAAGCGGAGCAATCAAAACCATTCGTGCTTTAGGAAAGCCAATTATAGAAAATGGCAAAGCGGTAAAATTAGTGGGATACATCCAAGACATCACTGAGCTAAAGCGTCAAGAGTCTGAATCCTTATCGCTTCAATTTGAATTGGCAAATATCCTTGAGAATACATCAGAGGCTTATCTAAAGCTTAATAAAAATCGGGAGTTTGTGTATGTCAATCAGAATTTTGAAAAAATGATTCGGGTTGATGCGGCAACCATTATTGGTCATTGTATTTGGGATGTTTTTCCGGAGGCCGTTAAAACCAATTTTTATCATTTTTACGAAAGAACCATCGAAGAAAAAACGCATTTCAAATTTCAAGAATTTTATACGCCCCTGAATATGTGGTTTGAAGTCAGTTCATATCCTTCAAAAGACGGTGGTTTAACCGCCTTTTTCAGAGAAATCACCAACGAAAAGGAACGTGAAAAAGCACTTATAGAAAATCAAGATTTTCTTCAAAGCATTTATTACGGCATCAATACCCCCATATTTGTTTATGATGTTGAAGGGTACAAACAGTTTCGATTCGCGGGATTAAATCCCGCCTTTGAATTCGGTTATGGCGTGAAGGCCTATGAAATGAATGGAAAGTTATTATCCGATTTATCCTCAATTCAATTCGGTGACTTGAATAGAATGATTAATCTGCTTCAGCAGTGTGTCGAAACCGGCTCTGAAGTTTCGTTTGAAGAAACCATCTATCGGGATGGGGAACCCCGTTATTTTATTACCCGAATTAATCCACTTCGTGATAATGGTGGAGATATCTATCGATTAATTGGAAGTTCAATCGATATTACTGAGCGAAAGCTCGCCGAGGAAAAACTGCTTCAAAATGAAGCGATGCTTTCTGAAACTGAACATATCGCTAAAATTGGCAGTTGGAGTTTTGATGTGGCTTCAGAACGGATTAAATGGTCAAAAGAAGTTTTTTCAATATTTGATCGTGATGAAGCCGCAGGTGAACCTTCTTTTGATGAAACTAATTTGTACTTCAATAAAGAAGATCAAAAGGTTCATCGAAAAACAGTACAAGATTCAATTAAACACGCCGAGCCCTATGAAGTCACTTTGAAAATTTCAACCTCAAAATGCGAGAAATGGATTCTGATCGTCGGGAAAGTGGAGGTTGATGAAACGCATCACGTCAAGCGATTGTATGGCACCGTTCAAGATGTAACCCAATCCGTAGAATCAAAGCATGAGCGAGATTTGATTTATCAGCAATTGCTCCAATCTCAAAAAATGGAATCGGTTGGTGTTTTGGCAAGTGGGGTTGCGCATGAATTCAATAATATTTTAATGGGAATATTAGGAAATGCAGAGCTACTTATTAAAGACTTTGAACAAGACCCTCGTAAAAAGAAGCGAATTACCACCATCATTGATAATTCACATCGCGCCTCCACCATTATTCGTCAAATGCTTGGTTTTGCAAGGCAAGGGAAAGCGGAATCAACCGTATTTAACCTTGTGGGAAGTTTACAAAGTATCATCGATATCTTGGAGCCTTCACTTGATAAACGAATTAAGGTTCTTTTTTCCCCTCCGGCTTCACTCCACCAAGCCTTTGGGGATAAGGGTCAAATTGAACAGGCAATTCTTAACATAGCTGTTAACGCGGTTGACGCCCTTACCGAAAAATTATCTGATAAAATTGATAATGGAGAAATCCGGTTTGAACTTTCTACTTCTGTCATCCCGCCAAAATTTGCAATCCCCAATAAAATTCCAACGCTCCAAGAGTTTATTCATCTGCGCATTTCAGATAACGGTGTTGGGATTCCGGAAGAGATAAGAGAAAAAATATTTGAACCGTTTTTTACGACAAAAGATGTAGGTAAAGGCACTGGGCTTGGGTTAGCTATGGTGTATGGCATTATCAAGAATCATAACGGGTTTATCTTTGTCGAAAGCGAACTCGGCGCCGGAACATCATTCCATATTTTTCTTCCCTCTGACTTAAATCAAAAAACCGAAACTATTCCTGTAAGCAATTTTAAGGACCGTATTACAGTAAAACGTTGCATCTTAGTTGTTGACGACGAGCCAATGATTCGACATTACCTTAGCGAATCCCTTACAAACGTTGGATTTAAGGTTGAAACGGCTGAAAATGGAAAAGTCGCTTGCCAAGCCGTTGAACAATCACCAACAAAATATGACCTTATCCTAATCGACCGCAATATGCCTGAACTCAATGGGGAGGAATCAATTTTAAGAATTAGAGAAGTAACAACTCATCCAAAGATTATTATGATGACCGGCTATCTGGAAAACAATCGATTTGAAGATTTAGAGAAACTTGGGGTGACCTCTATTGTTCAGAAGCCTTTTACAATTGAAAAAATAATGGATTTTATTGCCTCTTCACTAAAATAAAAGAGCCTCGTCGGTTGAGGCTCTTAATCAATAATTTTTTCTCAGATCAAACCCCACTCGCTGCCTTATTGACATAACGCCATTCGTGTGGCAAGGAGTCTGGCGCTTTACAATGCTTTTCATATTCTTCGCGGAAGCGCGTTACACTATGCCGAACCGGCCACATTGCCCCGTCTGCCAAGGCGCAAATGGTTCTTCCTTCAACTTGTGAGCATATTGATAGGAGAAGATCGATGTCGCGCTTTTCGGCTTCATTTCGAATAAACTTGCCGTAGATATTTTCAACCCAACCAGTTCCTTCACGGCAAGGCGTGCATTGACCACACGACTCGTGATGATAAAAGTGCGCAAGTCGTCCAATCGCTTCCACGATATCGGTATCTTCATCCATCACAATAATTCCTGCAGTTCCAATGAGCGTCCCGGCCTTTTTCAAACTATCGGCATTCATACCGATTCCTTCGGCGGCATCGCCACGGATAATCGGCATTGAGGCTCCGCCGGGAATAATGGCTTTTATTTTTTTTCCACCACGAACCCCGCCGGCAACTTTGTATATCAAATCGTTGATGAGTGTGCCGGAAGGAAGTTCATATACTCCGGGCTTATTGACATGCCCCGAAATCCCAAAGAGCATTGGCCCCGGATGATCGGGTGCACCAATTTTTGAATACGCTTCTGCGCCGATTTCTATAATAACCGGAACATTGGCGATGGTTTCAACATTATTGATAATTGTAGGGCTGCCCCAAGCGCCAATCACAGCGGGGAACGGCGGCTTTAGCCTTGGGTAAGCGCGCTTTCCTTCGATGGATGAAATGAGTCCCGTTTCTTCACCACAGATATAAGCGCCGGCACCTTTATGAACAACAAGTTTAAGATTAAACCCTGAGCCTTGAATGTTATCTCCCAAGTAGCCTTTTTGATAAGCCTCTTCAACGGCTTGTTCAACCATCTCGATCCACTTTGCATACTCGCCGCGAATGTAAATGAAGCAGTGATTGATTCCACAAGCATAACTTGCAATGATACAGCCTTCGATGAGTTGGTGCGGGTTATGGCGAAAAATTTCACGGTCTTTGAAGGTTCCGGGTTCGGATTCATCGCCATTGACAAGCAAGTAGCGAGGTTTTCCTTCAGGCTTTGCGAGAAAGCTCCATTTAAGTCCAGTTGGGAATCCTGCCCCTCCGCGTCCGCGCAACCCCGATTTCTTGACTTCATTTACAATCTCATCAGGCTTCATTGCAAAGGCTTTGGCAAGCATTTGATACCCACCCTGCGCTTCATAATCGGAAATGTTTCGGAGATTTGGCTTGAGAATAAGCGGCTTGTAATCAGAAAACTCTTGTGGTAAAGGATAAACGGTTGTCATGAACTTCTACTTTAATTGTAAAAAAAATTTGCTTGGGAAGCCGATATTATAAATGTACAACTCTTCATTTGGATTAAGAAACTCCGTTAAGGTTGGAATAATTTATCTTTATGAAAACTCATACACCAAAAAATGGAAAAGTCTCTACTTATCATTGAAGATGAAACTTCGCTCAGACATTTGCTTACTCAACTCTTAACATTGGAGGGCTTTGAAGTGATTTCTTCTCCAAATTTAAGCGATGCAATCCTTCATCTTAGAGATGCAACATTTCATGTCATTCTCACCGACTTAAAACTCCCCGACGGCAACGGCATAGATTTCATCAAACACATTCAAACAGAACAACCCTTCGCTGAAATTGTAGTCATGACCGCCTTCGGCACGGTTCAAGATGGCGTTTCAGCGATGAAACTCGGCGCGTTTGACTTCATCACCAAAGGCGATGATGACGAGCGAATCTTGCTCACCGTTCATAAGGCATTTGAAAAAGCTTCGCTCAAAAAACAGGTTCGCGATTTAGAACATAAAATTGATTCAAAAATTGGGTTTGAAAAGCTCATCGGAAAATCAAAAGAATTTTCAGATGCCGTTGAGCTTGCAAAAAAAGTTGCACCTACCGACACCACCGTGCTTTTGCTTGGAGAAACAGGTACCGGGAAAGAACTCTTCGCCGAAGCGATTCACCGTAGGAGTAAAAGACGTGAGAAGCCTTTCGTTGCAATAAACTGCGCCGCAATTCCCAAAGACTTGCAAGAAGCCGAACTTTTTGGCTACAAGCGCGGGGCATTCACAGGTGCGATTTCCGATAAAAAGGGAATTTTTGAAGAGGCGAACAGCGGCACCATTTTTCTTGATGAAATCGGTGAAATGAATTCCGATACTCAAGCAAAATTATTGCGCGTTTTGGAAACACGATTGCTGACTAAAGTTGGTGAAACAAAACCAAAAGAGATTGATGTAAGAATCATTGCCGCCACCAACCGCGATATTGAACATGAAAGCGAAACCGGAGATTTCCGAAAAGACTTGCTTTATCGCTTAAATGGATTCACCATTTACCTTCCTCCACTCAGAGATAGGGAAAGCGATATTGAACTGCTTGCAGAACATTTTATTGCCCTTTACTCCAAAAAACTTGGGAAGAAGATTTCAGGTTGCGATTTGTATTTCAAAACAAAGCTCAAACACTATGACTGGAAAGGGAATCTGAGAGAATTAAAAAATGTGATTGAACGCGCCGTTATTCTTTCTTCTAACGACATCTTATCTGCCGGGCTGCTTCCAAAAGAAATTCTTCATTATGAAGAAAAGCCTGCTCTTATGCCAATAAACAGCACCGATTTCCCCGATATTTCCCTTAGCGATTTAGAAAAAATTCATATTGAGCGGGTCTTAAAACATTGTAACGGAAACCGAACGCATGCCGCTAAAAAACTTGGAATTGGCACCGCAACCCTTTACCGAAAAATGAAAGATTATGGGCTAATGTAAGCCCCCAGTTCCACCAAACTCCGTGATATCAACTCTCTCATTTTGAAATACCCTCTCATTTCAATTCACTTCTCTTGACCGATATCCCACAAAACAGGTTGAAAAACCAACTTTTCACTTGGCATTGCTTTTGCACCTCATACTTATGTTTTCTTAATCATTTTCAAATAACAATGGAAATCGGAAATCTCATACTCATGCTCTTAACGGGCTTGCTCTTCTTTTATCTCTTCTTCAAACTCACCAGCTTGGCTGAAAAACTCTAATTCAATTCGCAATGACACTTGTTCTATTAATCGTAGCCGTCATTCTATTCGGCTACCTCACTTTCGCTCTACTGAATCCTGAAAAATTCTAACAATGACACTTGAAATAATTTCGATTGTATTCATCTTTCTCCTTACGGTTTCACTTGCAATTCCGCTTGGCGCATACATCTCTTGCGTATTCAAAGGAGAAAAAACGTGGTTTGATTTTCTTTCCCCGATTGAAAATCTCTTTTTCAAGATGTCAGGCATTAACCCCAATGCACCGATGAATTGGAAAGAAAATCTTTTTGCGTTACTCACCATCAATGCGATTTGGTTTGTATGGGCAATTGTGGTTTTAATGACACAAACTTTCCAACCTTTTTGGAACCCTGATGGCATTGGGTCTATGGAAGCCACACAAGCATTTAATACAGCGATTAGCTTCATGACAAATACCAATCTCCAACATTATTCCGGAGAAACTGGCGCGTCATACTTTTCGCAACTTTTTGTTTTTACTTTTCTCCAGTTTGTTTCTGCCGGAACCGGAATTGCGGCATTGGCTATGCTTTATCGCGCTTTGGCATCGCAAAGCGGCGATAGCTTAGGTAATTTTTATAGCGACCTTGTCAAATCCTGCACCCGAATCCTTCTTCCGATTGCCATCATCGGTGCCATTTTCTTGCTCATCAATGGCACACCAATGACATTCCAAGGAGCGGAGCAAGTGGTTTCGCTTCAAGGAGATTCTGTGAAGGTTGCAAGAGGTCCTGTCGCGGCAATGGTCTCTATCAAACAACTCGGTACAAATGGCGGCGGTTACTTCGGGCCAAACTCTACTCACCCATTTGAAAACCCGAATTTCCTTACCAATATTTTAGAAACCGTTTTCATTCTTCTGATTCCAATGGCAGCCGTTTTCGCTTTGGGAAATTATCTCAACCGAAAAAAATTGGCGTATGTCATTTTCGGTGTGATGACACTTGGATTCTTGTGCCTTCTTATTCCTACAGTGATTGGAGAAATGAGCGGAAACCCCTCAATTGCTGCGTATGGCATTGACCAAAGCAACGGGTCAATGGAAGGAAAGGAAGTCCGTTTCGGTGCGGCGGCATCGGCACTTTGGGGCGTTTCAACAACGTGTACATCCAATGGCTCGGTCAATGCAATGCACGATAGTTTCACCGCACTTTCAGGCACTTGGCTTATGCTGGGCATGCAACTCAATGCATTTTATGGAGGCGTTGGCGTTGGTTTCGTGAATATGTTTGTGTTCATCATTATTGCTGTATTCATATCGGGCTTAATGGTGGGCAGAACGCCTGAGTTTCTTGGCAAAAAGATTGAAGCCAAAGAAATGAAAATTGCTGTCTTAGTTGCTCTTCTTCATCCC
Source organism: Chloroherpetonaceae bacterium (assembly GCA_033763895.1). Taxonomy (NCBI): domain Bacteria; kingdom Pseudomonadati; phylum Chlorobiota; class Chlorobiia; order Chlorobiales; family Chloroherpetonaceae; species Chloroherpetonaceae bacterium. The sequence goes on from JANRJQ010000004.1 coordinate 267,332, forward strand.
CTTTTGATTTTAGGCGGCACAGCACTTGCTTCGCATCTTTTTGTTTCACAAGGCGGAAATGATGTGATGAAATGGCTCAATAATCCGGGCTTTCACGGCTTCTCTGAAATGCTTTATGAATACACTTCATCAAGTGCAAACAACGGAAGCGGTTTTGAAGGCCTTGGCGATAACACGCCTTTCTGGAATATCTCAACGGGTATTGTGATGATTCTTGCGCGCTTCATTCCCATCATCGGTCCAATTGCCATTGGCGGCGCATTGGTGGCAAAGAAAATTGTTCCTCAATCAAGCGGCACTTTGAAATCTGATTCATTGATGTTTGGCGTGATGCTTTTTTCTGTCATCGTGATTTTAGGTGCGTTGCTTTTTTTCCCTGCACTCACCCTTGGCCCAATCTCAGAATTCTTAACGATTAAATGACTTTGAACATGACCAATCAACGAAGACTTATTAAACAAAAATCTCTCTTTGACCCCGATTTAATTAAGGTTGCATTCACAGAATCTTTACTCAAATTGAATCCGGCGATGATGATGAAAAATCCCGTGATGTTCACGGTGGAAGTCGGAACACTTGTCATGTTTTTTCTTACAATATGGATTGGATTCAGCGGAGATTCCTCACAAGGAAGTATTGGGTATAACTTATTCATTACGCTCATTCTCTTCATCACCTTGCTTTTCGCCAATTTTGCAGAGGCTCTCGCCGAAGCACGCGGGAAGGCGCAAGCGGAGTCGCTTAGAAAGACGCGCGAAGAAACGCCCGCAACTTTGGCATTCGCAAATGGCACTTTCAAAAAGGTGAGTTCTTCGGAATTGAAAGTGGGTGATGTGGTTTTGGTCGGCATCGGTGAATTGGTTCCCGCCGATGGAGAAATCATTGAAGGAATTGCATCAATTGATGAATCCGCAATCACCGGCGAATCTGCTCCCGTGATTCGCGAAGCAGGAACAGATAAATCAAGTGTAACCGGCGGAACAAAGGTTTTATCCGATAAAATCAAAGTTCAAGTTACGGCATCAAAAGGAGAATCGTTTTTAGATAAAATGATTGCTCTTGTGGAAGGGGCTTCACGGCAAAAAACGCCGAATGAACTTGCGCTTTCCATTTTACTTTCAGGTTTTACTCTGATGTTCATTATTGTTTGTGTTTCACTTGAACCCTTTGGGAGATACGCCAATACGCCCATCACAATTGCATCGCTTGTCGCGCTTTTTGTATGTCTTATTCCAACAACCATTGGCGGATTGCTTTCCGCAATCGGTATTGCCGGAATGGACAGGGTTTTGAAAGTGAATGTGATTTCAAAGTCCGGAAAAGCCGTTGAAACCGCCGGCGATATAGACACGCTTCTCTTAGACAAGACCGGAACAATTACAATTGGAAACCGAAAAGCAACAAACTTCTATCCCATTTTTTCTGATAAGCAAGAGTTTATTACGGCCTGCGCAATGAGTTCAGTTTCCGATTCAACGCCTGAAGGAAAATCTATTCTTGAACTTGCAGAACGAAATGGTGTTAAAACTTCTCTTCCACAAAATGCGACATTCATCAAATTCACCGCTCAAACCAGAACTAGCGGACTTGACTTGCCCGATGGAACCGCATTTCGTAAAGGCTCATTTGATGCCATACAAAAATGGGTTGTAGAATCAGGCAATAAAATTCCTTCGGAACTTATCTCTCAGGTTGAAACCATCGCAAGAAATGGCGGAACGCCTCTCGCCGTCGGTAGAAACGGCGTTGCGCTTGGCGTCATTGAACTTCAAGACATTATTAAGCCGGGAATCACGGAGCGTTTTGAACGCCTTCGCAAAATGGGTGTTAAAACCGTGATGGTTACCGGTGATAATCCGCTCACGGCAAAGTACATCGCTGAAAAAGCCGGTGTTGATGATTTCATTGCCGAAGCGAAGCCTGAAGATAAACTCGCCTACATTCGTGGCGAACAAGAACGCAATAAACTCGTGGCGATGATGGGCGATGGCACAAATGATGCGCCCGCACTTGCACAAGCCGATGTTGGCGTTGCGATGAATAGCGGAACGCAAGCCGCCAAAGAAGCCAGCAATATGGTTGATTTGGATAACGACCCAACCAAACTCATTGAAGTGGTTGAAATTGGAAAGCAACTTTTAATTACACGCGGCGCTCTAACAACTTTTTCAATCGCCAATGATGTCGCAAAATACTTCGCGATTGTGCCGGCACTGTTCATTGCAACCATTCCAAGTTTGCAAGCACTCAACATTATGCAGCTCGCAAGCCCTGAATCCGCAATACTTTCAGCTGTGATTTTTAATGCCATTATCATTCCACTTTTGATTCCGATTGCGCTCAAGGGAGTTGAATACAAACCGATCGGTGCCGAAGCTTTGCTCGCGCGAAACCTTTTGATTTACGGGCTTGGCGGAGTTGTTGTGCCCTTTGTTGGCATCAAACTCATTGATCTCATGATCTCACTTTTTATCTAACTCATTCAGTTTATTATTCACACTTATTATGAAAACTTTCAAGCAATCTCTCCTCTTAACCTTTTTGTTACTCTTGTTTTTTGGAGGGGTTTATCCGATTATCATTTGGGCAGTAGGAAATCTTTTTCCACACCAAGCCGTCGGCTCTCCGGTAACTAAAAATGGGCAAATTATTGGGTTTGAAAATGTCGGTCAAAATTTTTCGGCTGAGAATTACTTCTGGGGACGCCCGTCAGCCGTCGGGTATAATGCGGCGTCAACAGGCGGTTCAAACTTAGGTCCCACTAATCCCGCTCACCTTGAAGCAGTAAAAGCACGAATTGATACATTTCTCGTTTATCATCCTTATTTAACCGCCTCCGAAATTCCTGCCGATTTGGTTACGGCAAGCGGCGGCGGCTTAGACCCACACATTTCTCCAAAGGCTGCAATGATTCAAGTGAAGCGTGTTGCCATTCAAAGAAAAGTTGATGATTCATCGCTTCGCGTCATCGTTCAATCGCACATTGAGCCGCCGATCTTCGGAATTTTTGGAACAGAGAAAGTTAATGTGCTTAAATTAAATCTCTCTTTAGATGAGATGATGAAACGAAATGAATGAAGATAAGCGCGATAAGACTTCCGCCGCTGAAAACTTCCTCGCTTTGATTCGCAAATCAAGGCGTGGAAGTTTTAAGGTTTATATCGGAATGGCGGCGGGTGTAGGGAAAACCTACCGTATGCTTTCAGAGGCACATGACTTGCTTGAATTGGGCGTTGATGTCATCATCGGTTATGTTGAAACGCATCGGCGTATAGAAACTGAAGAAAAACTTTCCGGACTGCCCATCATTCCCAGAAAAAAAATTTTCTACAAAGGTCGCGAATTAGAGGAAATGGATATTGATGCCATTCTTGCTCGCCACCCCGAGGTTGTTGTTGTTGATGAACTCGCCCACAGCAATGTTCCCGGCTCCCGAAATCAAAAGCGTTATGAGGATGTAGAGGAAATTTTGAATGCGGGAATCAATGTCATTAGTGCATTAAATATCCAACATCTTGAAAGCCTTGCAGGGATTGTGGAAGAGGCCACCGGTGTTGAGATTCACGAACGCGTACCCGATAGTTTACTAAAACTTGCTGATGAAGTGGTTAATATTGACCTCACCGCCGATGACCTCATCAAGCGTTTGGAGGACGGGAAAATTTATTCGCGAGAAAAAGTTGAAGTTGCACTCAACAATTTTTTTCAGCGCGATAACCTTCTCAAACTTCGAGAGCTCGCCTTGCGCGAAGTTGCCAATCAAGTTGAGCGTAAAATTGAAATTGAAGTTGAACAACCTGAAAAAAAGCAGATTGAAAAAATTTTGGTGTGCATCAGTTCCAATCCTGAACGCGCAAAGGAATTGATTCGGAAAGCCTCTCGCCTTGCCGATAGGCTTGATGCCTATTGGTTTGTTCTTTATGTGGAAACACCTGACGAAAACCCCGATAAAATCAGCCTAACGCTTCAACGGCATCTTATCAACAATTTGCAAACTGCCACAGAACTCGGCGCAGTGGTACAGAAAATCAAAGGTTCAAATATTACTGAAACCATTCTTCAGTTTGCAATAGAAAAGGAAATTTCTCGGTTGGTTGTCGGTCGCCCAAATCAAACTTTTTGGACAAAACTTTTCAAAACAGATACGCTTTCAAAATTGCTTTCTAAATCAGAAGGCTTGGATATTGATATTGACATCATTGCTTAATCATGACACTTAAATTTCGTTTATACTTCGGCTACGCGTTGCTTGCATTACTCGTTGCCTTAACGGGAGGCGCATCGCTTTATGTGGTTTCTTGGCTTTCAAATGAGCCCTCTGAAATCATTAAAGCCAATTATCAAAGCATCGCATATTCTGAACAAATGGTTGATGCCTTAGACGAACTCACCTTAAATCAACTCTACCCTCAAAACACTCAATTCACCTTGAGCAAGCAAACGTTTGAGAAGAATTTGCTCTTAGCCGAAAACAATATTACCGAAGTAGGAGAAAAGGAAACGCTTGATACTTTAAGAAATCAGTATGAACTTCTCTTACAACAGAATCGGAATGATTCCCTTTCGTTTGTTTCAACCGCAACTGCGATTCGGGCTACTCTTCTCTCTCTTCGGTCGCTCAATGAATCGGCAATGTTTCAAAGAATTGACCGTGTTAAAACCCGCACACGGTCGGCAGAGTTTTACATTGGCTTGATTATTCTTATTTCCTTTGTTGTGGTCATTTTTGGTGTATGGAAAATCACGCCCTTGGTCATTGTTCCTCTTAACGACCTTTCAGATAAAATCTCTTCGATTTCAGAACGAAAATATTCCGAACGGCTACCCGAAGCCTCTCGAGATGAATTGGGAAAAGTAGCTCGAGCTTTTAATCAAATGGCGGCACGACTTGAAGAATTTGAACGGTCTAACATTGAAGAACTTACCGCAGCAAAAAAGCGCGCCGAAGCCATTGTGGAATCCATTCCGGATGGTGTCTTGGTGTTTTCTCCAAACCATACCATCATCTTGGCCAATCGTATTGCAAGCGAATTAATTGGTCTTTCAAAATCGGAATTGATTGGAAAAAATGCAGCGGATTTATCGCAAACCAATAACTTGATTTCAGAACTTCTCTCCAAAATGAACAGGAATGAAAAGAGAGAAGAGTTTTTAAGAATTGCAGTGGATGGGAAAGAGGAGTTTTTTGCACAAGATATCATTACAGTCGATTCAGAAGAACAAAACTTGGGAAAAGTATTGCTTCTGAAAAATGTTACGGGGTTTAAAATTTTAGATGAGCAGAAGTCGGGTTTTGTGGCTACGGTTTCGCATGAGCTTCGCACACCGCTTTCAGCAATTAATATGAGCTTGCTCTTACTTGAAGACCCACGTCTTCAATCGAACAAAGAAGAACAGCAAAAGCTTATGAATACGATGAAAACTGAGGTAAAGCGGCTGCTTAGAATTGTTAATGAATTGCTTTTGCTCTCAAAAACAACGACTCCGAATAGCTCTTTTAATTTTGAAAAAATTAGAATCGAACAGCTCTTTGATGCCGCTCTCACACCCACGCTCTTGCAATTCGAAGAAAAGAAAATTCAATTCTCTTATTCATTTCTACCTGATACCCCTGAATTCAATGCCGATTTGGGAAAACTTTCGTGGGTTCTTATCAATCTGCTCAATAATGCTGTAAAGTTTACTCCCGAAAATGGAAAGGTAGAATTGCTTTCAAATTTTGATAGCGAACATGTTTATCTAAAGGTAAAAGATTCGGGGATTGGAATTGCACCGCAGTTTCAAGAAAAAATATTTGAGAAGTTTTTTCAAATCCCTCAGCCTGAAAGTTCACAACCCGGTGGTGCAGGGCTCGGATTATCTATCGCAAAAGAAATTATCCTTGCTCATAAAGGAACGATACAAGTTGTCTCAGAACCCGGTAAAGGAACTGAGTTTATCATAACTCTTCCAATCGTTATTTAGAAGTTTCCTTTGAGTTACGCCTCTGTTTTCATTCTTTCAATTTGACTATTTTCAATCAACTAACACCTGATGATATGAAAGAGTGGATGATCAAAAGTTTGAAGATTGAAAATTTCAAGTCCATCAAATCGCTTGAAATGAAACCCAAGCGAATCAATTTACTTATCGGCAAGCCCAATGTCGGGAAATCGAATATTCTTGAAGCCCTGAGTCTTTTTTCAATTGGAAAAAGCGCAATATCGGATGGTATGATTCGCCTCAAAATTCTTCGCCAACTTTTTTACGACCTTGATACCAAAAAACCGATTTCTGTTTCATTGGGTGAGAAATCTGACTACGAAAAAATTTCTATCAAAACTGATTTCTCAAAAAAAGAAACCCTTCTTTTGAAATATGATAGTTATCATAAAACACCCTATGGCAGTGGCCCAGAGGATTATACTTTAGGAGAAAATCCGGTTCAAGAAGTTAATTTTTTTATAAACCAAACCTCAATCTCCTACGACTTTGCATTTAAGCATCAAGTAAAACGCTATCACTACAATGAAGATGTCTCTCAAACTTCAACCTTAAACAGTGTGTTACTTCATCCTCACGGTGAAAATTTGATTTCAGTTCTCGAATCCAATCGTGAATTGCGGCAAACTGTTGGTAAATTCTTTAAGCCCTATGGCTTAAAACTCTCCCTAAATGTACATGTTGAACCTCCTTCTATCACAATAGTCAAAGAATTGGATGAAGAGCTGTTTGTACCCTTGCCTTATTTACTAATTGCGGATACGTTAAAGCGGATAATTTTCTATCTCGCTGCCATAAAGAGCAATGATTTTTCAACCCTCTTATTCGAAGAGCCTGAAACTCATTCCTATCCGCCTTACATTCAACAGTTGGCTTTAGAGATTGCGAATTCCAAAAACAATCAGTTTTTCATTGCTACGCATAGCCCGTATCTTTTTCACTCAATTTTAGAGGAAACACCAATCGAAGATGTTGCTGTTTATTTAATTGATTTTCAAGATGCGCAAACCGTAACTAAGGCTCTAAGCAATGAAGAGATTTCTGAGATTCAAAGCCTTGGAACCGATATCTTCTTTAACCTCGATAAGTTTCTTCCATCCCAAAATGTCGTTGCCTAATCCTCTCTTTTTTCCTGAATGTTACTTTGACTTAGAATTGCTAAAGGCTCTTGGAATCGGTAGAAAAAGTATCGATAAGGGTTCAAGCAAAGGTGATGTTTCCAAACGATTAAAGAAAAATGCTCAACCGGCTGTAACCCTCATCGGTGTGGTTGATGAAGATCCCCACAGTTCAAAACCAGATTATTTCGAAGAATTTCAGTCGTATAAAAAAGAACACGATGTTCTTTTTCTTAAACATAGAAGCGATAATGTTTTTCTCTTGATACTCTGCCCTGACATTGAACATTGGTTGTATAAATCCGCACTAGAAGCGGGCATTCGACCTGATGAAAAACCTTTTCAACTGCCTAAGAGAGCAAAGGACTTACACGATCTTAGAACAGGAAGAAAAAATGTCAATGATGATAAGCAAGTGATGAACTTTTTAATAGAAATTATTAAATCGCCTTCGAAAAGAATCGAGTATCTGAAGAAATGTCTTGCAGAATTATAAACTCACCTCTTCTTTCCTCTCTCTAAAAAAAAGGTACGAAGTGATTTCTCAAGTGGGGTTTGCAAAGCCACAGCATGATACCCCACTCCATTTTCCACACACACCAATTCAACCGATTTCATAAATGCATTAAATCTTTCACGATATGCCGCGCGAATCTTCCGATCACCAATTGATATGCGCTTCCCTGTTTCTAAATCTTCAACTAGCTTTTCGTCATAATTCAGCGTTGCTTCTCTCTCCCCAAAAAGATGAAATAAAATCACTTCATTACCGAGTGAAGAAATTTTCTTCAAAAAGTATTTAATCTCTTCTTCTTCACGAATCTCATAAAGATCAGAAAAGACAACCGCCATCGTTCGTTGCCGCTTCGCTGTAAAAACTTGAGAGACTTCTTCCCACTTTGGCCAAACGCCCTTTGCTTGCAACTTTTCAAGAGTCAGTAAAAACCGATTCAAGTGCTGACTCGACCGGAGAAATGGTAGTTCTATCCGCTCTTCTCCCAACGATTGAAGCCCAAGCTGATCGCCTTGCCTGTACGACAAAAGTCCGATTGCGCCGGCGAGATACCGTGCATAATCAAATTTGCTCATTCCGTCTTCTTCATGACGCATAGAGTCGCTTGCATCCAAAATAAGCCGAATCCCAATGCTGGTTTCGACATCGCACTCACGCACAAAGTATTTATCGGAGCGTGCAAGCATCTTCCAATCAATTCGCCTTAAATCATCTCCGGGTTGATAGCTTCGGTACTGATTGAACTCAAGCCCAATACCCGACATCGGGCTGGAATGCATTCCCAGTAAAAAGCCATCTAAAATCTTTTCAGCAACAAGCTTCAAAGAGCCAAGCGCTGAGATTGTTTTTGCATCTAAAAATTGTGTTTTCATTGTCGCCTTTTTTGAACCCGCACCTGCAAGGATGATAAATTATTTCACCTTCTTCTCCGTTCTTATCAACTCAATTCAATCGATCAAATGGGCTATCAAACATCACTACTTTGGTTTCGGAACGACCTTCGCCTGCACGATAACGAGGCGCTTCATACCGCACTTCAAACTTCGAAATCAATTGTTCCAATATACATCCTTGATCCGCGCCATTTTATCAAAACTCGCTTCGGCTTTGTAAAAACCGGCCCTTTCCGTGCTCACTTTTTATTTCAATCCCTTCAAAATCTAAATTCAAATTTGGAAGCGTTGGGAAATACGCTTCATTTTGCAATTGGCAAACCTGAAGAGTGTTTGCCGAACATTGCCAAAGAAGTTGGGGCCGAAGCGATTTATCATCATTTAGAAAGTACTTCCGAAGAAGTAGCTGTTGAAAAAGCGCTTTTAAAAAATCTGCCTGACTCTGTGAAACTCCACGGCTTTTGGGGAAGTACGCTTTTTCATCCTTTTGACCTTCCCTTTCACATCAGCAAATTGCCCGATGTTTTCACTGAGTTTCGAAAGCAAGTCGAAAAGCGCTCTAAAGTTCGTCCTGTTTTTCCATCGCCTCAATCGATTCCTTCCTTCAAATGGGGTCATTCTTTAAATCTGGATTTTCCAAGCGAGTATCTTCCAAAGCTCCCACCCGAAAGCCGCGGGGTGATGGGAAATCAAGGCTTTGAAGGGGGCGAATCCGCCGCGCTTCGTCGTTTGCAACACTACCTCTGGGAAACTGAAAACATTGTAACCTATAAAGAAACTCGAAACGGTCTTTTAGGCGAAAGCTATTCCTCAAAGTTTTCGCCGTGGCTTGCCAATGGAAGCCTTTCTGCCCGAAAAGTGTATCGCGAAATCAAACGCTTTGAAGAACAGCGCATCTCAAACCAATCCACTTATTGGCTCATCTTCGAACTCATTTGGCGCGATTATTTTCGCTTCTATGCCGCAAAACACGGCAATCAAATTTTCTACCGCTCCGGCATCAAGCAAGAGTTGCGCACTGTTCAAAAGAACCCCACAACAACGCCTTCTCTCTTCGAGGCGTGGCGAGATGGAAACACGGGGTTTCCATTTATCGATGCGAATATGAGAGAACTGAAACAAACGGGATTTATGTCGAACCGAGGTCGGCAAAATGTTGCGAGTTTTTTGGTTCATGATTTAGGGCTCGATTGGCGAATGGGTGCCGAGTATTTTGAATCGATTCTGATTGACTATGATGTGTGCAGCAACTACGGGAATTGGAATTATGTCGCCGGTGTGGGAAGCGACCCGCGCGAAAACCGTTACTTCAATGTCATTAAGCAATCTCACGACTACGACCCGCAAGGCGAATACATTCGCACTTGGATCCCCGAATTGACCTCCCTTTCATCTCCCGAAATTCACTTTCCTTATGCCTCCGAGCTTTCAGGCGCCCCGAGTCTCTTTGAACCAAAATCACCGATTCATTATCCCAAGCCGATTGTTCGACAAAAGTATTCGCCACCGAAATAACCAAGCGATGTTTCTTTGGAATGAATTATTTTAGACTTCATTTCGCTACCTGTTTTCATTCATGACAAAGAAAATTATCATCGCCATAGATGGCCCTGCCGCTTCAGGAAAAAGTACCACCGCCAAGAAAATCGCCGAAGCTCTCGGTTATACCTACATCGATACCGGCGCAATGTACAGAGCCATTACCTTGAAACTGCTTTTGCAAGATGCTTATGAAAAAGCGGTTCATAATGAAACTTACCTGCGCGATTTTTTGAACAATACCGAGGTATTGTTGGATCGAGGAAAAACATTTTTGGATGGAAATGATGTCAGTTCAGAAATTCGAGAAAATGCAGTATCCACTCACGTGAGTAAAGTGAGTTCACTTAAGCCTGTACGAGATAAAATGTCCACCTATCAACGCAAAATGGGTGAAAAGCGCGGTGTGGTGATGGATGGCCGCGATATCGGCACCGTCATTTTCCCCGATGCTGAACTAAAAATTTATATGATTGCAAGCCCTCATGAACGCGCCAAACGCCGTTTTGAGGAGTTAAAATTGAAGAGCAAAACTGGATTTATCTCGCTCTCCTTAGAAGAGTTAGAAAAAGAAATTCGCGAGCGAGATTTTGAAGATATGAATCGAGAAATTTCTCCACTTCAGAAGCCACATGATGCCATCGAACTCGATACATCCTTTCTTTCAATTGATGAACAAGTTTCTACAATTTTAGCTTTAGCGAACCGCGTACTCTCTTCGTCCCATTAATTTCTTCAACACCTTTTCGTAAAACGCCTTACCCCATTCAATTGAGCGGATTTCGACATAATCATAGTATGCTCTCGAGAGCAAAAACACCGCCCCAAAAAGAATGACACCATCTATTAGCCTAAGCCAAGGATACTCTTTTGCCAAACCAAAAGCTTGAAATCTCCCTGTCAGTGTGATAAGCGCCAAATAATGAAGCAAGTACATGCTATAGCTGCAAATTCCAATTTCACTCAGCTTTCGCTCTACAAACCCAAGTGACTTTTTCTCAGAATTTAAATACAATTCAATCCCAAAAGCAGAAACCGCCGAGATATAAAGGTCAGTGATGTAGGGTGAAAACCAAATTGCCTTAAGAGGAAAAAAGAGGAGAAATATCGTCCAAAATGTAATCGGCGAATTCGGGAAAATTCGTTTTCCATCGAGATAAAATTCAGCGGCTGCGCAGCCCATTAACCATAAAATCCAAACTTTAAGAGCATTTTTATCGTATGGCAATGAGTGCCAATCCATCAAAAGCCCAATTGCCCCAAAGCCCAAGTGTATTACGAACCCAATTGCCAAAAGTCCTTTAATTCCCACTCGGCTTCGGATATATAATGCCAGAGGGTATAAGAGATAAAACTGCATCTCAACGCCCAAACTCCAATAAGAGGCATTAATCCCGAAAAATGTTTCTGTCGAAAAATTGTGAACCATAAAGACGTGGCTCCAAAAATCCTTTGTCGTGAGGGTTCCTTTCTCCATCAATAGGGCAAAAAAAATCATTGAAAAAAGGTAGGGAGGATAGATTCTCCAAAATCTTTTGTTGAAAAATTGAATCCAATTCGGCCTTTCTTTTCCGCTCTGTAAATACCCGTAATGAATTACAAACCCACTAATCACAAAAAATAGCTCAACACCTGCCCAACCAAATGATGTCGGGAAAAAAGTCCGAAACACTTCGGCAAAGGTGTACCCGTTTGTGTTTAGCCACCACCCATCATATTTATTGATTCGCTCATAAAACCACTCTCCGTGAAAGTGATATGCCACCACCGAGAGAATCGCAATGCCTCTTAAAACATCAAGTTTTTCTAAGTATCCCGAACCGGTTCCTAGTCCCTTATTTATCTGATTCATTTCAACTTTTTCAAACACCCAAAACAACCCCCTTGAATCTTTAATATCACCTATTCTTTCAATTGCAACCTAAATTTTTAATTTCCCCAGAAACCTAAATGATTAAGGAGGTTATTAGGGTACATCTAAATATTTAAGGTAAAAATTATTTTTACTTCTAAATTTCAAAAAAAATGATAATTTGCGTGCAAATCTACGAAGATTAACACAGTTCGTTTTATTGATTCTTGTCATTCGTAATTTTCTGTGATTCTAGCTTCAAAGAAATTATCATTCTTTTGAAACTCTTTTGAAATTTCTTATGATGTTCTGTCAGGTTTTTTTCTATTTTACTAGCATTAAAAGTATTCTGTTTCGTGTTTTTTTCGATGAAATCGTTTGACGGTTTTCTCAGACTTTATGTTGTTAAGTTTCTCGCCCTTTTTGGGGAAATTTCTTTAATCTTGATCAGAAACAATGAAAAATCAAAACAAGCAAAAATCGGATAAGATATGGATGAGCGGCAGCCTTATTAATTATGAGGATGCTAAAGTTCATGTGCTTTCGCATGTATTACACTACGGTTCATCCGTCTTTGAAGGGATTCGCTGTTATGAAACCAAAAAAGGTCCCGCCGTTTTGTTTCTAAAAGAGCATGTAAGAAGGCTTTACGATTCCGCAAAAATTTATCGTATGGAAATCCCCTTTACGCAACTTGAAATACGAGAAGCCATCCTACAAACGGTTCGCGCCAATAAAATCTCTCCTTGCTACATTCGCCCTTTGGTTTATCGCGGTGAAGGTGCTTTGGGGGTTAATCCGTTAAAGGCCGATGTCGAAGCTGCGATTGCGGTTTGGGAATGGGGCGGTTATTTGGGTGAAAAAGCGGTTGATGAGGGTGTCGATGTCGCGGTTTCAGCGTGGCGTAGAATCGCTCCAAATACAATTCCAGCCGGAGCAAAAGCGGGTGGAAATTATTTAAATTCTTCGCTTATCAAAATGCAGGCCATTCTCGATGGCTACGCCGAAGGAATTGCTTTGGATATGCAAGGCTATGTTGCAGAAGGAAGCGGTGAAAACATATTTGTTATTCGCGATGGCGTGATTTACACACCTTTTACAGCCCAATCGATTCTGCCCGGCATCACGCGTCGTTCAGTTATTCAAATTGCCAATTCACTTGGCTTCGAGGTTAAAGAAATGCCCATCACCCGCGAGTCGCTTTATATCGCCGATGAGGTGTTTATGACCGGTACCGCGGCGGAAATCACCCCGGTTCGTTCAATCGATAAATACAAAATCGGAACCGGCGAACGTGGCGAAATGACTAAAGCCATCCAAGACGTGTATTTCGATATCGTCAAAAACGGAAATGACCGTTACAATTGGCTCACTTTTGTAAACGAAACCCCGAAAGCGGCTTCTCGCCTAACGCCGGAGCTTGCCAAGTAGGCTTGTTTCTTTTTTCAAGTTCTCATACAATACATAAGGGGCTTCAATGCCCCTTTTTTTTCCTCTCAACGTGAGCGTTAAATTTATGGTAACTTTCGTTCAAACAAATCTAAAAGGCTTTATCTGTGGCTTGGAAAGACATCATCGGGCATGAAAAGCAAATTGAGATGCTTCGTCGCGCAATAAAATTGCAGCGGCTACCCAATGCTTATCTTTTTTTAGGCCCTAAAGGTATTGGAAAAGAAGCCATTGCTTTGGAAGTTGCAAAAATTTTGAATTGTCTCTCTTCGGAGGCTCTCGAGCGGGCGGAAGCCTGCGGTGAATGCGAAAGTTGTAAGCAAGCCGAAACTTTAAGTCACTCGAATATTGAACTCATTTTCCCTTCCGAAAAAATTCTTTTCGAAAAAACCTCTGATACTTCAAAAGAAAAGGAAGCCGCGCTTGAACAGGTGAAAAGGCTGAAAGAATTAAAAATTCAAAACCCGTACTTTTCAATGAGGATGGATCGAGCGACGGGAATTTTGGTTTCTCAAATCGATTACATTCAAGAAAAGGCGCTCTACAAACCCAGAAACGGAAAAAAGCGGGTCTTTATCATTTCACAAGCTGAAGAATTATCTCGCCCACAAGCAGCAGCAGCCAATAAACTCTTAAAGCTTTTAGAGGAGCCACCGGAGTACCTTCACTTCATTTTGGTGAGTGCCTATCCCGAACAATTGCTTCCGACTATTATCTCACGTTGTCAACCTGTTCGATTCACTAATTTAAGCAATACAGTCATTGAGAATCGGCTAAGAGAAATCGGCTTTGGTGAAACGGAATCAGCTTTTGCCGCACGCTTTTCTCGTGGGAATTTCAATGACGCGCTTCTCCTAACCGAAGGCAAAGAGGCGCAAGCCTCAAGAGATCGTGCAATTGAATTTTTACGCGCATTGCTTTCAAAAGAGCGCCAATTGGGAATGATTGCCATTTCGGAAGATCTTTCAAGACGGGATAAATCGCGCGAAACACAAACCAATTTTCTTGTTTCACTTCTTCTTGTTTTTGAGGATGCCATACGAATCATCAGCGGAAAGGAAAAAGAAGATATACTGAATGCCGATCAGTGGGAGAGTATGCAGCGATTTGCCAAAAATTTTAGTGGAAGTGATTTCGAGGCCGCGTCAAAATACACCGAAGAGGCGATTAGAGCCATTACTCGGAACGCAAATACACTCCTTGTTCTGCTTGGTCTCGGGCTTAAACTTCGCAAAGTGATTAAACCTAAAACAGTTCTTTAATCACAGGATTTAAGAGAGATTTTCTTTTCCACCGACACGAAACCCCATCGGCTCGTTGAGCGGCGATGTTCCAAGTTTAATTTGGCCAAAAGCGGATTCATATTTTGAGATGTTTTCTTGAAGCGCCATAAGCAATGCCTTCGCATGCTGTGGGTGCATTATGATGCGCGAAGAAACTTTTGCTTTCATAACTCCCGGCAAGATTTTGGTGAAATCAAGAATAAACTCAGCCGGCGTATGATTCAAGATGACAAGGTTGGAATAAGAACCTTCCGCGACTTTCTCATCCAATTCAATATTGATTTGAAAAGGTTGTTGGGTTTCGTTCATTTCTGTGATGTTTAATGTCGTTACTAAAAACTGCTTCGTAAAAATACACTATTCCTTTGGAATAGGCCTTATCGAGTTTTCGTTTTGTTCATGCGGTTTTTCTTCGCTTTTCATTTCAGCGACTGCCGGAGCACCACCGATAAACCACGAAGAGACATAAGCCGTGAAAGTGCCGAATAAACCAACTCCAACAATCATCAAAACTGCGGCAATTAATCGTCCTTCTGTGGTTACCGGATAGCGGTCTCCATAACCGACCGTTGTAATGGTTACAAAGGCCCACCAAAGCGCATCTTCGGCGGTTTTGATATTGCTTTCCGGAACATTTTCTACTATCAAAATTGAAACAGAAGAGAAGAGAATCATGAGAGTCGCGAATAAAATCGCAGCGTTTAAAGTCCCTTTAACCCGATTTTGAAAAAGGTGTTGGATTAACTTGTGTAAAGTACGATATGCTTTGATTACCCGAATGAGCCGAATTAACCTAAAAATACGAGCTCCACGGAGCTCTTCAACCATTGGAATTGACGAGAGCAAATCAAGCCAGCCCCACTTCAAATACTCAAGTTTACTTTCTGCACTGATGAGACGATAGCAAAACTCCGCAAAAAAAATCGCGCAAATAATAAGATCAAACACATGAATGACTTTCGAGACCTCTGGATCAAGGGTGTAAAAAGTATCTAAAACAAGTGCCCCAATGAGGTAAAACGATAAAATTGATAATAAAATATCAAACCACCCTAATCCTTTCGATCGATTCATTTTATTGGCATGATTTAAAATTAAAAACGCGGGATAACCCGCGTTTTCATTGTTGTTTCCAGATTACTTGGTAAGCATCATTTTCTTAATTGAACTGAAACTTCCTGCCTGCAAACGGTAAAAATAAACACCGCTCGAAAGCCTTAAGGCGCCGGCGTTTACAAATATACTGTACCTTCCTGCTTCCCTTGTTTCATTGACCAAGGTGGAAATTTTTCTTCCCAACACATCGTAAAGCTCAATGATTACTGCTTCGCGCTGAGGCAAGTCAAATGAAATGGTCGTCGTCGGGTTGAACGGATTCGGATAGTTTTGAGAAAGTTCGAATTCTTTCACACGATTATCAAAAGCCGATTCAACTTGAATCACTCGCAATTCATCCACCGCACCGCTGAAGCCCACTTCTTGCAATCGATAGTAGTATTTCTCGCCTTTGCCGGTCTCAATTGCATCTAAAAATTGATAGGTTGCGCCCGTTGAATTGTTTCTTGCTTTTAATTGATCGTTGTTTCTGTAAGTGGCTACAGTTTTCCAAGGTTCGCCCTCTTTGCGGCGAAGCAGAATAAAGCCGTAAGATTCTGTTTCGGCTTTTGTTTCCCAATTCAAGTCAAATCCCTTTGGAGTCGATGAAGCCACAAAGGTTGAAAGTTCTACCGGAAGCGGGTCGTCGCCAACACCGCCCGTTGTTGCCCACGCAACGAAGAAGGAGTTACCGGAAGCAACAGTTTGAGCATCAAATTCATCTGCACTTAAAGTAACCGGTAAAGGATCAGTATCAACCGGAGCGCCTTCCAATGTTCTTTCTTGCCACGTTTCATCGTCACCTTTGGTTGCAATTCGCAGCGTTGAGTTAGATGATGAAGAAGTTGCATCATCATCGGCATTCAGGCGAAAGGTATTGACGTCGGTAAAACCCACTTCATTACCCGCCACTTGAAATTGGAAGTGACGAATGGCAGAAAGCCGCGTTAACCCGCCACCTAAAACGCCACCTCCGGCAAAAAATGAATTCAATCGGCCTGCTACGGTCGCAGTCCCGCTTGTTGTGGCACCGGTAACGCGCAGCCCTCGCAGTGTGGTTCCATCGCCAATCGGGTACTCCTTTTCATCTGAAGTGGTTGTAAAAGTATGGGTGATTGGGCCAACCACATGTGAGGTATTACTACCATTTTCTGCAGTGGCCGAAGAGGCAAAAAGTAAGGTATTGCTACCCACAATGACATATCCACCGCCCAAACCAAGGTTAGTACCTACTGTCACATTGCCGCCCAATGTTTTCTGCCCTCCACCACTCACATTCAAGTTTTGGTAATCGGTTCGAGCAGTTATGGTTTGGTCACCCGCTGCGTTGTAATCTATTGTTGAAGAAGAGCCTAAAGTGACACTTGGAGTATTGGTATTTGAAATTGCTGTTGTGGTGGAACCGGTAAACCCGTCTGTATTTCCAACACCCAAAATTCCTTGTAAGTCAACTGTTCCGCCTATACCGGAAAACGAAACTTGAAATCCCGCTGTATTGAGCCTTGTCCCACTTTGAACTTGCAATGTTCTAGAACCAGCCAAGGAAATTCCGGCTGATAAAGTGCGCGTTGGAGATCCTCCCGAAAGTATCGTGATATTTTCAAAACTACCACCCGTAACTGAACCTGAACCACTGTATTCCAAGGTTGTATTGCTTCCCAAAGTAATGGTTGGAGAATTGGTATTACGAATTGCTGTATTTGCCCCCCCCGAAAACCCGTTGGCATTGGAAGTACGGAAGGTGCCGTTCATCGCCACGTTTCCGCCTGATCCAAAAAATTCAACTTCACTTGAAGAAGCATCGAGCGTTACACCACTGGCCACCGTAAGCGTTGCGCCACCATTCAGCGTTGTATTGCCATTTAAGGTTTTTGTGCCACTGCCCGTGAGTTGCAAGTTATTGTAACGAAGAGAGCCACTGCGTGGCGTTACAGTTTGGTTTGCCCCGTAATATTCAATTGTGCCGTTGGTGTTTAGTGAGGTTGTGGTCCAAGTCCCTGCTCCCGGAGAACCCGGCGAAGAACGCTTATAAAAAAGCGGCGTAGAGGTAGAATCAACACCATCTCCTAGTCCTTGCGGATCTTGAAGACGAAGTAAGCCTGTTGAGCCTATCGTAAAAGTGCTCGTGCTTGGGCTTCCGCCCGTTAATGTTGCAATCAATTCAGAACCATTTTCACAATTCAGTGTTCCATTTAGCGTAAGCGTGTATCCATTTTGCACCACAATGGCGGAGCCATTCGGTAAAGTAATATTTGCAGAACTCGGGATAGACCAATCACAAATCGCATTGCTCGCGGCTGCAATCCAAACATCACGTGGAATAGTAACTGTAGCCGAAGTTCCTCTTAGGTTAATTTGTGGTTGTGGAGCACCGGTTCCCCCACGATTCCCATTAAAGTTACTTGACGAACTAAAATTTACATTTCCATCAAAGTTTATTGTAATCGCTCCCGAGAATCCGGTTTTCCCAGTCAGTGTGAGCCTGCAAACTGAAAAATCAAAATTTCCCCCAATTGTTATGGAGGAAACTGTCGTCGCGTTACTACTTGCTCCAGTTAAAGTTATATCCACTCCACCTGCACCCGGAGCACCCGCTATAAAATTTCCAGTAACTGTGGTGTTAACTGTTGCACCAGACAAATTATTATTAATAATAGAGGTATTAGTAACGATAGTAGGAAACCCAGTAATAGTACTTGTCGAACTTCCGTGAACGATGGTTCCAAAATTATGATCATAAGTTGCTGCAACCGATGATGGAGAAAGAATAAGAAGTCCGCGTTGCATTTGTAATGAATCAGCAGTTATGTTTCCCGTAACATTACTTGCAGAATTATAGGTCAAAGGACCAGAAGGCAAAGTAAATGATACATTCCCCGCCGTATTGTTAATTCTCAGCACATTATAATCGGTTCTCGAGCTTATCGCTTGCCCTGCCGATGTAGAATTATACTCGATGATTGAAATAGGCCCTAAAGTAATGGATGGCAAATTCGTACTGCTAATGGCTGAACCCGCCGCGTGGGAAAAACCATTGGTATTTGCTGTTTGGAACAATCGGTAAATTTCTACAACGCCCGTTGGGCTTGCATTAAAGGATAAACTAAAGGTTTGCGCATTGATATCGGTATTGGCAATAAATCGATTTAACCCCGTACCGTTTGCAGTTATAGTTTTTGTGCCACCACCCGATGTCACCAGCGTATCGTAACCGCAACCGGCCATTGATTCATTGCCCGCGCCGTTGTATAGCACTTGGCCATCAAGCCTGCCTGAAGCTGAACCGTCATGATATTCGCCAAAGGTATTGATGGCTGTCCCGCCCGTTTGAACGGTTGCCCCATCGGCTCGGACTTCCAATCGCTTTGTCCCGGAACCTGAAAGGGTTAAAGTTTGTCCGTTAAGGTTCAAAACACCACGCCGTACCCAAAGCGTATGAGAGCTTACTCCATTATCCAAAGTAATACTTCGGTTCAGAGTGACTGTTGCTGTTGGGGTCGATTTATCAACATCAAAAAAAGCAAAAGTCGGGAGTGCAGTGCCTGAAATCGATTGGTTACTTGAACCAAAGAAAGCTACAGACCTGCCATTGGAAGTAAAGGATCCACCGGTGTTCAAAGTCCAATCGCCGGCCAATCGCAAATCTCCGCCAACTGCATTTGATAATGTCAATGCCCCGTTGATAATCGCATTTCCATTAACGACAACGCCTGAACCATAACCGGTACCTACTGAATTGATGAATCGAAATGACCCACCGGCATCAATCTGCAGGTTTCCATTTACGGTCAATCCCGCTAGTGCAGTGCTTAATCCAATATTCCCACCCGAATTGGAGATGCGGAGATTTCGATAAATCGTGGATCCAAAAATATCAAAACTGGTCGTGTGCCCATACTGACCATCAAAGTAAGCACTTGTATTTGGGATTGATCCATCATTGAGATTTGGAAATCCTATTTGTATTGGCATTAACCCATTTCCGGCAGGGTTGCCGTTCGGATAAGAGTCATAGCAGTTATCAGCACCATTTCCAAACCAAACAAAAACCCCAAGGTCAGTGAAGGCGCCAATTGCTGAGCGGCGTATTTTTATTTCTAAGTTTGTGGTATTTGACCCTGAGGCGCTAAAAACATCGGAAGCTGTTGTATTTCCAATATCGCCCGTAAAGGTCCAGCCGTTACTTCCATTGGCGACGCCTCTATCATTCGTCCAAGCACTTGAACCGGTTCCACGGGCACGGAAAATAATATCAGGACGATAATTTTCCGGGAAAGAAGCGCCATTAAAAGCAGTGGTTGTTCCATTGGCATTTCCACCGGAGCCGGGATTGCGATCAAACCCGACATGAACACGGTCAAAGGCGCTCGCAGTGAACCCGCTATTCACCAAAACATAAACACAAGTATCATCCCACATGATATCGAGTGTTCGTCCAGCGGCTGAAGTCGTTCGATCCGCAATTTGAGAAGTCGATTGCCAATCCACCGTATTTCCATCAACAAAAACAGGATTAAATGCCGCCGCTTTATTGAATCGAATCTTGTAGGTTTGATTTTGTGAAGAAGGCGCTGTAGTTGACCAACTTGATTGTCCGGGGTATGCATATCCATCTCTTGGACCACCGGTTGTGGTCTCAGCTCGAACATAAAACATAATATCGGTGCCCGCACTCACACCAGTTATGTTAAAGGTTGCGCGGTCATTATTACCAACATCAATGATTGATGATGCATTTATCGCAGTCCAACTCGCATCATTTGCTGTACCGAAAGTTGCACTATTGGTCTTATAATAAAGTCTTGCAGTGGTCAAATTAACCGCTCCATTAAACCCTGCTTGCCAAAAGTCAATATATACTGTTACAGAGGTTGTTCCTGTTCCAAAAGGTCTTACTTCGGTAAGGCGCGTTGTTATTGTTCCATAACTGGTATAGTTAATTCCATCCCCAGTGCCCGTAATCCCACTGAATTGTCCAAAAAGGGTTTTAGTAATAGTGAAAGAAAGAAATAGCAGAATGGTAAATAATCGTATTCTTTGTTTCATCGAATGTTAAGTTTGGTCATGATATAATAAATCTCTCCGCAATTTTTTACAATTGCATGTTCAAAAACTGTTCATTATTTGAGCGGTAATGTGTATGCTTCGTGGGGAAGCATTTTTGAAATATACTTCTTTCCAAATTTTTTATTGTGCTCTCTATCAAAGTCTATACTTATTCATGAAACGGCGCGATTTCCTGAAATACTTCACTGTTGCAGCTTCACTCGGCAGTGTGGGGCATTCCGTGCTTGAGGCTGAACCACGCGTAAATTCATTTCTTCGCCGCAAAGCTGATTTCACTTTTTCACGCCTTGAATACACCTCCGGCAATTGGGATACCGATCAGCGTATGCCCACCAATCTGCTTAATTCTTTGATTGAATACACAACCGTAGAGGTTGATACCCGCGAGCGCATTGTATCGCTTTCCAGCAAAGCGCTTTTCGATACGCCATTCGCTTATATGAGTGGGCATAAGCTGGTTCAGTTCGGAAAAAAAGAACGCGAGAACCTTGAGCAATATTTGTACGGAGGCGGGTTTCTGTTTGTTGATGATTGCAACCACGATATCGATGGTCTCTTCGCCAAAACATTTGAAGCGGAAATCGCAAAAATTTTCGGGAAAAATGCGCTTAAAAAAATCCCGAACAGTCACCCGATTTACCGCTCATTTTTTGAATTCAAAGAAGGTCCGCCCACCACATCCTTTGAGCTCAATGGCTGGGGAGATGACTTGGTTCATGATTATCTCAAGGCCGTTGAAATCAATGGCAAAATCGCGCTGCTTTATAGCAACAAAGATTATGGATGCGAATGGGATTATGATTTTCGAAATAAACGTTGGCTTGCGGAGGATAACACGAAGTTTGGGGTCAATATCATTTTGTATGCAATGACTGCTTAATATGAGTTAATTGACCTAAATGGTAAATTGTTATTCAATAAAATTCAAATTGACAACAGAAATGGAAAGCAAATATCAATTAAAAGCAAGCGAGCTAAATCGTGAATTTATTGATGCAATAAAACTTCTATACGGAGATAACCAAATCTCGATATCAATTACCGATATCGTTCAACAAACTTCGACGAACGATGAAACAAATTATCTCCTTAGCAATACCGCGAATCGAGACCTCTTATTAAATTCTATCAATGACATTCAATCGAACAAGAATTTGATTACAAAAACAATTGAAGAGTTAAAACAAATGACCGGAGATGCGTAGCATCATTTTTCACCAGACTGCTTTTGAACAGTTCTCAAATTGGACACGTGAAAATCCAAAAATCGCAAAGAAAATCGTAGAGCTCATTGAAGCCACTATAAAAGATCCATTCTCCGGAATCGGTAAACCGGAAGCCTTGAAACATCAACTTTCAGGATGTTGGTCGAGAAGAATTTCTGAAGAGCATCGTTTAGTTTATCAAGTAACACCTGAATCAATCTTGATTCTTTCTTGTAAGTTTCATTATTAAATATGAATCATTCCATTGATAGTGAGGAGTCAGTTAAATCACTTCTTATAAAATTTTCAGCCTTGCAAGAAGAAATCGGCAAAGTCATTGTCGGGCAAAAAACAACCATCGAAGAACTCTTATGCACACTTGCTGCGGGAGGACATTGCCTTTTGGAAGGGGTTCCGGGATTGGCGAAAACCTTAATGATTCGAACTTTAGCCGATGCCGTAGCCCTGAGTTTTCGGCGCATTCAATTCACCCCCGACCTAATGCCTTCTGATATTGTAGGCACAGAAGTGTTGGAAGAAGATCACACCACGGGCAAGCGTTTTTTCAAATTCAATAAAGGCGCCATTTTTGCCAATATTGTTTTGGCCGATGAAATCAACCGTACACCGCCCAAAACGCAAGCGGCGTTGCTTGAAGCAATGCAAGAATCGTCCGTTACTCAAGCAGGCACAACTTATAAACTCGATCGCCCGTTTTTTGTTTTAGCAACGCAAAACCCGATTGAACAGGCCGGCACTTACCCTTTGCCCGAAGCGCAGTTAGACCGGTTCCTCCTTTTCATTCGAATTGGGTATCCTTCTGAATCGGAAGAAATTGATATTCTTGCGGGTACAACAGGCTCCAAAAAGTCGAAAGTCGCGCAGGTGATTTCTGGCGAAGAATTGCTTCAGATTCAAGCGCTGGTTCGCGATGTCCATATCAGCCGTGAAATGATTGAATACATCGCCAAAATTGTTCGCTCAACACGGCCCGCATCAACAAGAATCGACGATGTTTCGAATTGGGTCAGTTGGGGCGCCGGGCCAAGAGCCGGCCAATCTTTAGTCCTCGCAAGCAAAGCTTTGGCATTGCTTCGAGGGCGATTTAGTGTAACTATGAACGATATTCATCAAATGGCATTTCCAGTATTGCGTCATCGAGTCATTGTGAATTTCAAAGCAGAGGCGGAGGGAATTACAAGCGATAAAGTTACAGCAGCCCTTTTAGAGAAAATTGATAAACCCAAAAGCCCCTTGGCTTAATGGCTAATGATTAATGCAAAAAGACGCCAAATGGCGTCTTTTTTACTAGATTACCCTTTATACCTTCATTGCTTCAGCTTCACGCTCAGGCGATTTCAATTCTGAGTGAGACAATGCCTCCGGCGATTTACTACTTGAGCGCATCGACCCAAATAGATTATTCTGTTCTTCTCTAAAATTCTTTGCTTCCCGAACAAATGCTTCAAATAAAGGATGAACATTATGAACACGTGATTTCAACTCAGGATGAAATTGCACACCCAAAAACCAACGATGCTTCGGCAATTCGATAATCTCAACCAACTCCCCATCGGGCGAAGTTCCTGAAAACACAATCCCGTGTGATTTTAACTCGTCTCTGTATGGATTATTCACTTCAAAACGATGACGATGCCGTTCATTGATAAGAGGCCTTCGGTAAGCCGCCGCCGCCTTTGTTCCATCTTCAAGTACACAAGGGTAAGAGCCAAGCCGCATCGTGCCACCTTTCTCTTTCACCTTCTTTTGATGCTCCATCATATCAATCACAGGGAATTTCGTCTTCTTTTGGAATTCTGTTGAATTCGCATTGTCCATCCCACAAACATTTCTCGCAAATTCAATGACAGCGCATTGCATTCCAAGGCAAATCCCAAAGAAGGGAATATTGTTTTCTCGCGCAAATCGGATGATTTCTATTTTTCCTTCAATCCCGCGCTGCCCAAATCCCGGAGCAACCAAAACGCCCCAAACATCACGCAGTGCCTCTGCCGGAGTCATTACTTTATCTTCAATATCTTCCGAGCGAATCCATTTAATTAAGACTTTGACATCATTTGCCGCACCGGCATGAACAAAGGCTTCAATGATGGATTTGTACGCATCAGGGTAAGCTGTGTATTTGCCGCAGATTGCAATCCGCAAAGTTCCATCTCTTGGGAATTTTACTTTATGAGCAAAGGCTTCCCACTCAGCAAGTGCTGCGTCTTTAGAAATTTTTATACCTAATTTTTTGAGGACAAGTGTATCAAGATGCTCTTGGCTAAGCACGAGTGGAACTTCATAAATGGTTTCTGCGTCGCGAAGTCCCACAACGTCTTCGTCGCTAAGGTTACAGAAAAGCCCGATTTTATGTTTGATTTCTTTTGAAAGTTCACGTTCGCTTCTGCAAACCAAAATATCCGGTTGAACTCCAATTTCTTGTAGAAGTTTCACACTATGCTGAGTGGGTTTTGTTTTCAACTCCGAAGCCGATTTGATATAGGGAACAAGTGTTAAATGAATTGCGACAAAATTTTTAGGACCTAAATGTAGCTTTAATTGACGCATTGCTTCAAGTAACGGCAGAGATTCGATATCGCCTACTGTACCCCCGATTTCAGTAATTACCACATCATATTTTCCTGTAGCGCTATGATGCAATATCTCATGTTTGATTTGATCAATCACATGAGGAACAACCTGAACTGTGGCACCCAAGTAATCTCCCCGCCTCTCGCGCTCGAGAACCGTTTGATAAATACGCCCCATCGTCATACTGTTCTGCCGGTCTGTCGCGATGTCTAAAAAGCGTTCATAATGCCCCAAATCCAAATCAGCTTCAGCACCATCATCGGTAACATATACTTCGCCGTGCTGGAATGGGGACATTGTACCGGGGTCAACATTGATATAAGGGTCGTATTTTTGAATGGTCACCCGAAGCCCACGCGCTTTCAGCAATGCACCAAGCGACGACGACAAAATTCCCTTACCTAGTGAGGAGACAACCCCTCCCGTTACAAAAATATATTTCACACCTTTCGACTTAGGCATAAGAATTGGATTAGTTAATTCGATGGACAAATCTCGAATTTTCACAAACGCCGTGCGGCATTGAACGCGAAAATTGATTTGAAAGGATTTCTGATTAGGTTTTATAGAACGGGCATAAAGATACAAAACTGATGGGCAGGAATTGAGGAAAAAATTTTTTAATTATTTAACACTGAAAAAATTTATATAAGGTTTTACACAACTTTTAGTGAACCGACATAGTGTTTCATCGATTCCTTTTCAAAAAAGACACCTAACTGCTCAGCAATGTTAAATCCTATAGATGGGGTTACAAAATTCATTGTTCCAACTTGGACAGCTTTTGCGCCCACAAGCATAAATTCAAGTGCATCTTCTGTTGAAGCAATTCCTCCCATACCAACAATTGGGATTTGAACCGTCTGAAAAACTTCCCAAACCTTTGCAAGTGCAATAGGTTTAATCGCCGGCCCTGAGAGTCCGCCGGTCACATTTTTGAGTTTTGGCTTTCTAGTGCGAATGTCAACGGCCATTCCAATAACAGTATTTATCAGTGAAACCGAATCCGCACCCGCTTTTTCTGCTGCTATTGCAATACTTGAAATAGAAGTAACGTTTGGCGTTAATTTAATCATCAAATGACGGTTGGTGATTCTGCGTAAAGCAGAAACGATTTCAACGGTTGCCCCAACATCAACACCAAATATGATACATTCCCCTTTAACATTTGGGCATGAAAGATTGATTTCATAACCCGATACGCCTTCCTCTTTTTCCAATCGTGAAACAACTTCGATATAGTCTTCAATAGATTTACCAACAACATTAACAACCGTCACGGCGCCACTTGCTTTCAGAAAAGGCAATTTTTCAACCACAAATCGATCGACGCCCACATTGGCAAGCCCAATCGCATTTAACATCCCAGAGGGCGTTTCCACGATTCTTTGAGGCGCATTTCCTTCTCTCACTTCAGGAGAAACGGCTTTCGTCACAATTCCTCCAACTTTTGAAAGGGGTACAAACTTAGAAATCTCTTCTCCAAAAGAAACTGTTCCAGAGGCAAGCAATACTGGATTTCTCAAAGTGAGCCCACGACCTAACTCGACCATTAAATTAGAAGTTGAGGATTTGTGCACTATATCAATGCCCAAGCTTTCTGATCTCTCATTTTTGATGTGATTTTCTACGATTTCAATCATCCGTTCACAGTTTCAATTGGTTAGAGTCAATTTCGATAGATTTACCCACCATTCAAATTAATCCTTTTTTGCCCTTTTTGATTTCAAACAATGTTAAAAATGCCAAAAAAATCTGTTTGCTTTTACGGAAAATTTACGGTTACTTGTAACTGTCCGATGCAAACCGGTCGACAATCCGTTTCGGACTTCACAAAGAGTATTTGCTCACTTTTACCGTAGTACCTTTTCGCCGACAGTATAGAAAAACCAATTTCGGCAAAATCTATATGGCTCTAATTCTTTCCGAGAATCTACGCAATGTGGTTCTCGCCGGTCATGCTTCAACCGGTAAAACGATGCTCACCGAAGCTTTCGCACTTTCTTCAGGTTTGATACAAACATTAGGCAGTATCGAACAAGGAACCACCCTCTCCGACCACGCTCCCGACGAAATTATTCGTAAACATAGTATAAACTCAGACCTCATCAATTTCACTTGGAAAAATTATAAGATTAACCTTATCGATACACCCGGATTTGCCGACTTTCGCGGCGACGTGAAATCCGCAATGCGAGTAGCCGATACAGTAATCATTACAGTTAGTGCCTCAACAGGGCCTGAAGTTGGAACCGATACTGCCTTTGATGATGCCTCAGAGTTCTACAAGCCAACCTCTTTTGTAATTACAAAACTTGATGCGGACCGAGCAGGTTTCAATGAAGCCATTGATTCGCTCATTGAGCGTTATGGCCGTGCCGTTGTTCCCATTCAATTTCCAATCGAAGCCGGCCTTCAACACCACATTTTGGTGGATGTACTGCAAATGAAGCAATATGAATTTACACCCGATAAGCCGGGCACAATGAAGGTTGTAGATATCGACGATGAATATCGAGAAGCCGCAAAAGCTGCACATGCCAAATTGGTTGAAGCCGTTGCAGAAACAGACGAAACTTTAATGAATAAATTTTTTGAAAATGGCGGCGAACTCTCTGAAGAAGATCTTCGTGAAGGGGTTAAACATGCCCTTCTTACACGAACACTTTTTCCGGTTTTCTGCGCTTCTCCGCTTCATCTTCTTGGCGTTGAACGGCTTCTGGATTTGATGGTCAGCATATTCCCTTCACCTATTGAACGGGGCGCAGAACACGCTATTGAAATTTCTTCATCAAATGAGGTTTTGCTTGAACCAAAATCAGAATGCGATACAGTGGCATTCGTCTTTAAAACTGTCTCGGAGCCTCATGTCGGAGAACTTTCATTTGTTCGTGTTTATGCAGGCCATATTGAAAGTGGGCATGAACTCATCAATGCTCAAACAAAACAGCCTGAAAAGTTAGGAACGGTTTACACCGTAGTGGGTAAAGATAAAATTCCTGCTCAAAAGCTATTTGCCGGCGATTTTGGCGTTGTCTTGAAAATGAAAGACTCACACACCAATAATACCTTAGCCGATAAAGGCGTCAATTTGGTCATTAAGCCGGTTCAGTTTCCTGAGCCAGTTACTGACATTGCTGTAAAACCCGTAGCGCGTGGAGATGAAGAAAAAATTTCTACTGCACTTTTCCATCTTCATGAAGAAGACCCAAGTTTCAAGATTCATCGCGATGAAGAGACGGCTCAACTTATCCTTTCAGGTTTGGGGGATATTCATCTTGAAACGATAATCAGACGCTTAAAAGAAAAATTTGGCATTTCAGTAATTACCGAAGCACCTCGGGTTGCCTACCGAGAAACAGTTCGCCTTTCCGCAAGCGCACAAGGAAAATTTAAACGGCAAAACGGTGGGCACGGCCAATATGGCGATACTTGGATTCGTGTGGAACCTCTTCCGAGAGGAACCGGAAATCAGTTTACATCTGAAGTTGTGGGCGGCGTTGTTCCAACTCGCTTTATCCCTGCTGTTGAAAAGGGCGCAGAAGAAACATTCAAACAAGGAATCTTAGCCGGTTTCCCGATTATGGATATGAAGGTGGTAGTCTATGACGGCTCACATCATCCGGTTGATAGTTCGGAAATGGCATTCAAAGTTGCTGCCCAAATGGGAATAAAGGCGGCTTTTGAAAAAGCGCATCCGGTACTTTTAGAGCCTATTTATAAGGTTGAAACTTTCGTGCCTGATGAATATACCGGAGAGGTGATTGCTGAATTATCTTCGCGAAGAGGAAAAATCGTTGGTTTCGATTCCGATGACTCGGGCGAAACTTCAATTACCGTCGCAAGGCATATTCAAACGCTCCAAGCATTGGTTCCACTGTCAGAACTTTATGGTTATCAAAGTGCACTGAATCGTATCGCTCAACGGCGCGCTACATTTAAACGCGTTTTCAGTAATTATGAAGAAGTTCCTTTTGAACTCGCTGTAAAAGTTGTCGAACTCAATAAAAAGAATCACCAAGAGTAATCCTTTTTTTTGCGAAGTACTTTGCTTAATTAGCAAAGTGCTTCGCTTATATATTTAGGCTTAGCTACCTGTAGTTTCTTTGTTTTTAACATTTACAGAAGTATGTCGTATGGTAGTTATTGTCGATAAAGAACCCCATTTTGTTCAATCACTCACAGAATATCTTTCCAAAGAGTTTCCGGTTATCGGGTTTACATGCGCTGAAGCAGCGCTTCAATACATCGAGAAAAATTTTCATCGCATTGCCCTTTGCATAACCGATAACCAAATGCCTCAGCTTAATGGAATTGAATTCGCCAAAAAAGTAAAGTCTCAAGATCGTGAAATTGAAGTTTTACTCACTTGCAGATTCTATGATTACAACGATTTCGAAAGGCTCTTGAAGGAGCAGGTTATCAACGAATTTTTGCAAAAACCATTTTCGTTTGAAACCATCTATTCAAAACTCCAAACCCGAAGAAAACTCGTTTACAAATCAAAGAGGTTTTAATTTTTTCCACCACCATTTTTTATCTACGACGAGATTTCTTTATATTCGCCAAAAATCGATACTCCCGATATCTTCGGACACGGTATTGAGCTGAGCAAAACTCAGTTTTAGTCGAAAACGGCGAGTGTCTGAAGAAAAAGTTTCATCTTCTAAGCCTTTCCTTTCGGGAGGGCTTTTTTGTTTTCTGCCACGCCACAATGATTCATTCATTTAAGTTATGTCTATACCAAAAATTAACGAGGTTTTAGAAAATCGTATTCTTGTGCTTGATGGTGCAATGGGTACAATGATTCAACGCTACAAGCTTGATGAAGAAGCCTATCGTGGGGAAAGGTTTAAATCATTTGAACCGAATTCAAAAGAACGAATTGATGATAAAAAGTCGCTTGAAGATGCAGTTTGTGAAGACCCCAAACACGGGCATAGTTTTAAGCCCATTAAAGGTTCGCTCCGTGGCAATAACGAATTGCTTTCGCTCACGCAGCCGCACATTATTTCTGAGATTCACAAAGAATATCTTGAAGCGGGTTGTGATATTTTAGAAACCAATACATTCAGTGCCAATCGCATTTCCCAAGCTGATTATGGGATGGAACATTTGGTTTATGAAATGAACTTCCAATCAGCCAAACTTGCAAAAGGCGCTACTGAAATCTTCACTTCAAAACATCCCGAAAAGCCACGTTATGTAGCCGGAGCGCTTGGACCAACAACGAAACTCGCTTCGATGTCTCCCGATGTGAACGATCCCGGATTTCGCGCAGTTACATTCAAAGAACTTCAAGATGCATACTTCGAGCAAATTTGCGGGCTTGTTGATGGCGGCTCCGACCTTCTATTAATTGAAACCATCACCGATACGCTCAACACAAAAGCTGCTATTGTTGCGCTCGAAACTTATTTTACTAAAATCGGGAAAAGACTTCCTGTCATGATCTCCGGAACCATCGTTGATCAAAGTGGGCGTACGCTGTCCGGTCAAACCACAGAGGCTTTTTGGATTTCCATCGCACACACACCCAACTTGCTTTCCGTTGGATTAAACTGTGCATTAGGGTCTAAGCAAATGCGTCCATTTATTGCTGAGCTTGCACGCGTTTCAGATTGCTTTACCAGCCTTTATCCCAATGCTGGCCTGCCCAATGAAATGGGAGAATATGATGAATCGCCGGAGTATATGGCGAAAGAACTTCAAGATTATGTCAATGAGAATTTCGTCAACATTATCGGCGGATGTTGCGGTACAACACCAGAACATATTGCTGCATTCGTCGAAGTTGCAAAGCGAAGTAAACCCCGAAAGAAAAATCCGCACAAAACACTCTTCTCGCTCTCCGGTCTTGAGCCTCTCAACGTTTTACCCGAAACGAATTTCCTTAATGTTGGCGAACGCACCAATGTTACCGGCTCACCAAAATTTGCGAAATTAATTTTAGCCGGTAACTATGACGAAGCCCTTTCGATTGCTCGCCAGCAAGTTGAAAACGGCGCACAAATCATCGATGTCAATATGGATGAAGGTATGCTCGATAGTGAAGCCGCGATGGTTAAGTTCCTTCATCTTCTATCGGCAGAGCCGGATATTGCACGCGTTCCGATTATGATCGACTCTTCCAAGTGGAGTGTTATTGAGGCAGGGCTTCAATGCTTGCAAGGCAAGTGCATCGTTAATTCAATTTCACTTAAAGAGGGAGAAGAAAAATTCAAAGATTACGCCAAACGCATTCTTTCGTATGGCGCAGCTACAGTAGTGATGGCGTTTGATGAACAAGGTCAGGCCGATAACTTTGAAAGAAGAGTTGAAATTTGTTCCCGTGCCTATCGCATCTTAACCGAGGAAGTTGGGTTTAACCCACAAGACATCATCTTCGACCCCAATGTGCTTACTGTAGCTACTGGCATTGAAGAACACAATAATTATGCAGCTGATTTTATCCGTGCCACACATTGGATAAAAACGCATCTCCCGCATGCAAAAGTCTCAGGTGGGATTTCAAACATCTCATTTTCCTTCCGTGGAAATAATCCCGTTCGTGAAGCAATGCATAGCGTCTTCCTCTATCATGCCATTAAAGCCGGGCTTGATATGGGAATCGTTAATGCAGGCCAACTCGCAATCTATGATGACATTGAGCCGGAACTTCGCGAACGGGTTGAAGATGTTATCCTTAACCGTCGTACCGATGCCACTGAAAGACTGATTGAACATGCTGAATCAATTAAAAATCAAGGCAAAGAAAAGGCTGAAACGAAAAAGGATGAATGGCGCTCTTTACCGGTCGAAGAGCGGTTGAAGTATGCGCTTATCAATGGCAATACAGATTTTATTGATCAGGATACAGAAGAAGCGCGGCAAAAGTACCCTCGCCCGCTTTCCGTCATTGAAGGCCCTTTGATGGATGGCATGAATGTCGTCGGCGATTTATTCGGCGCCGGAAAAATGTTTTTGCCGCAAGTAGTGAAATCGGCACGCGTGATGAAAAAATCAGTCGCTTACCTTATTCCATTTATCGAAGCCGAAAAAGCCGGAAAGTCTGAGAAGGCCGCTAAAATTCTTTTAGCGACCGTTAAAGGCGATGTTCACGACATCGGAAAAAACATTGTCGGGGTTGTACTTGCCTGCAATAATTTTGAAGTCATTGACCTTGGCGTAATGGTTCCGGCTGAGCGGATTTTGGATACTGCTGAAAAGGAGCAAGTCGATATCATCGGGCTATCAGGGCTCATTACACCATCGCTTGATGAGATGGTTTATGTCGCGAAGGAAATGGAACGTCGAGGATTAAAAATCCCACTCTTAATCGGGGGTGCGACCACCTCAAGAATTCATACCGCAGTTAAAATTGTGCCCAATTATTCCAACGCTGTTATTCATGTGCTTGATGCTTCGCGCTCGGTTCCTGTTGTTCAAAATTTGATCGGTAAAGATTCTAGAGAAACCTTTGTCGCAAAAATGAAATCAGAGTATGCTATTGCTCGGCAAGAACATAGCCGACGAAAGCAAGAAAAAAAATATCTGACTTATGAAAAGTCACTTGCCAATAAAGCCCAAATTCAATGGACAGAAAAATGTGTCTTTAAACCAACGAAAACTGGCATTTTCCAAATCTCTGTTGATCTTCAAACCCTTCGCAAATACATCGATTGGACACCCTTCTTCCAATCTTGGGAACTTGCCGGCCGTTACCCGGCAATTCTCTCCGACGACATTGTAGGAAAAGAAGCGACCAAACTCTTTAACGATGCAACAGTTTTGCTCGAAAAGATTATTGAAGAGAAATCGTTGAAAGCCTCGGGTGTGTATTTTATTTACCCTGCAAATTCAGTAGGCGATGATGTTGAAGTTTATACCGATGAATCGAGAAGTTCTGTACTTAAAACCTTCCATTTCCTTCGTCAACAAGGAGAAATGTCGAAGGGATTGCCCAACTTTTCACTTTCAGATTTTATTGCGCCTAAAGAAAGTGGTCTTGAAGACTACTTCGGAGGATTCGCCGTTACAGCCGGAATCGGAACGGAAGAACTGGCCTCTCAATTTGAAAAAAATAATGACGACTACA